>CAZJRH010000106.1:0-6876 GCA_964548215.1 uncultured Nitrospirota bacterium | reverse complement strand
GTCCAGACGGGCCCGCTGCTGACCGGGACGGTCGCGGCCATGCTGCTGGCCTATACGATCCGGTTTCTGGCCGTGGCGCACAACCCCATCGAGAGCGCGATGCAACGCATCACCCAGAGCGTGGATGAGGCGGCCTACAGTCTGGGCGCCGGCGGGATGTGGTTGCTTCGGGCGGTGCACTTCCCGATGATCAAGGGCGGGTTGTTGACCGGGTTGATCCTGGTGTTCGTGGATGTGATGAAGGAGATGCCGATCACTCTGATGACGCGGCCGTTCGGGTGGGACACGTTGTCGGTGAGAATTTTTGAAATGACCTCGGAAGGGGAATGGGAGCGCGCGGCCCTGCCGGCCGCGGTGCTGGTGCTGGTGGGGCTCTTGCCCGTGGTGCTGGTGGCCAGACACAGCCGCCCCGAAGGGTAGCGGACGCTGATGGCGCTGATCGAACTCAACAACGTCGGGTTGACCTATCCCAGCGCGAAGCTCCCGGCCGTGCATGACGTGTCGTTCCAGGTGGAACAGGGGCAGGTGCTGGCGCTGCTGGGGCCGAGCGGGAGCGGAAAAACCACCCTGCTGCGCTTGATCGCCGGATTCGAAACGCCCGAGACGGGCCGGATCGTTCTGCAGGGTGTCGAGGTCGGCCGGCCCGGCTACCGACTGGCCCCCGAAAAACGCGGAGTGGGCATGGTATTCCAGGATTATGCCCTCTTTCCCCACCTGACGGTGGCGCAGAATGTGGCCTTTGGGTTACGGGCCTGCGGGGCCGGAGAACGGAAGCGCCGGGCGGCCGACGTGCTGGGCCTGGTGGGACTCTCGGGATATGAACGGTGCTATCCGCATCAAATTTCCGGCGGACAACAGCAACGCGTCGCCCTGGCGCGAGCCCTTGCGCCCAATCCCGTCGTGGTGCTGCTGGATGAGCCGTTCAGCAGTCTCGATCCGGATATGCGGTCGCGGATGCGGCATGAAGTCCAGCAGATTTTGAAGAGCGTCGGCGCGACGGCGGTGCTGGTGACGCACGATCACGAAGAGGCGTTCGCCATGGCGGATCAGGTGGCCGTGCTCAATGCCGGACGGCTGGAACAGGTGGCCTCTCCGGAAACGGTCTACCATACGCCCTCGACGCCCTTTGTGGCCGATTTTGTCGGCCAGGCCGATTTTCTCCCCGGAACGGTCACGGCACAGGGGCTGATCGAGACCGAGATCGGAACCTTCCCGAATGAGGCCGGCCACCAGGAAGGCGCCGCCTTGATCGTCATGATCCGGCCGGATGACATTCATCTGGTGCCGGACGCCGCCGGGCCCGCTCATATCGTTTCGCGCCAGTTCCGGGGCTCTGAAAATCTCTACGTGATTGCGCTGCCGTCGGGCCGCCGTCTGCACAGCAGCGGGCATTCCGTGTCGGTCTATCCTCCCGGCACCCGCGTGCAGATCGGGCTGACGGCGACGCACACCGTCCTGTATGAAAATCTGAATTTGCCGATGATCGAGTGGCGTGATCCGCAGCGCGACCCGCCCGCGCGCGCCTGAGCGCGCCTACCTGGGCGCCGCCGTCGCTTGGGCCGCCGGCGCATTCGCGATCACCGCATACGCCACGCGGCCGATGCGCCGCCGGTCGATGAGCCGAAGCTCCGGGGGAAATTGCGCCCAAATCTTCGGCAGATCCTGCTCCCGCAGCACGCCGATGGCCGGCGCCGGCTGCGCGAAAAAGGCCCGCACGGCAGCCGGATCGGGCAGGATGTCGAATCGCCGCTGGGCGTAATAATTCAACAGCCCGGGCCGGACCTTGTAGGTGGCCATGGCGGCCACGCGGTCATGGTAGGTCTGCAGTGACTCGGCCAGCGTTTTCGGCGACATCAGGTCATTGATGGCCGCCGCCCCATATTGGACGAGGCCCGACATCAACACGATGGCGGCCAGGACCATCGTCAGGAGCCGGTGTGACAACGGCCGCCTGATGAAGCGTAGGCTGATGATCGAGACGAGCACGACCGCGGCGGCGTAGCCGTAAAACAGCATGGGAGGCAGGGCGGGGGGGAGCGGCAGCGCAATCGGCGCGACGAGCGCGACTCCCGTCAGGGCGGCCACGCCGAACAGCGCCGGCCAGAGCAGCCAGCGCCGGTTGAACGCCTCGTCGGCGGTGAGAGCCTCGCGCCACAATTCGGCCACAATCAGGGCGACCGCCGGAAAGAGCGGCAGCAGATAAATGACCAGCTTGCCGCTGATCGCGGAGAGGAAGAGAAACAGCCCGACCGTCCAGGCGAGGAAGAATGGCCGCCGCCAGTCCAGACGGTCCCAGCGCTGCCATTGCCACCAGAGGGCGCCGGGCAGGAAGAAAATCCAGGGCAATGCGGTCGGCGGGAAGGCATACACGTAGTAGTAAAAGGGCCGGTCATGCGCGAAGGATTGCACGGCCCGTCCCACGCTCTGGGTGATGAGCAACGCATGGGCGTAGTCGACGCCTTCCTGCCGGACGGCCGGGATCAGCCACGGCAGGACGACGGCGGCCGCGAGCAACAGGCCCCAGCCCGGCTGAAGACGCCACCACGTCCGCCACTCCCGTTGCCAGAGCAGCACGCCGCCGATCACCAAACCGGCCATGACCGGGCCGATCAGCGCTTTGGTCAAAAACGCCAGCCCCGCCAGCGGGTAGATCGCCAGAAACCAGCGGCGCGACTGTTCGGGGGATGCCTGCATGCCGCGGGCGAAACAATACAGCATCGCCGTGACCAGTAGTGTCAGCAGCATATCCATGCGGGCGACCTGCGCGCTGATGGTGAAGAGCGGGCTTGTGGCCAGAATGACGGCCGCCAGCAGGCCGGTCGCGGGACGGAACAATCGCGCGCCCAGCCCGTACGTGAGCCACAGGCAGCCGATCGCGGCCAGGGCGCCCGGCAGACGGAACCAGAGTGGCGTCAACCGATCGGCCATCGCCGGCAGGGTTGCCAGCCAGTAGTAGAGCGGTGGTTTGTCGGCGTAGATTTCGCCGTTGACGTGGGGAACCAGCCAGGCGCCCTGCACCGCCATCTCCCAGATGACGGCGCCGACGATCGCTTCGTCCGTGCTCCACAAATCCCGCGGCAGCAGGGCGATCAGGAGCAGCGTCAGGGAGAGCAACGCCAGCAGGAGGCGATGGCGCGGCGGGATGGGCGTCGAGGGGGAAGCGAAGCCGGCGGCTGACGCACGCATGCGTGCCACGCTACGGGTTGGCTGCCGGCCGTTCTTTGGCGATGAGCATCAGGTTCCGGATGTAGATCACCGACCCGAGCGATTGGCCCAGGATGAAGACCGGGTCGCGCCGGTGGAGGGCGTAGATCAGCAACACAAGACTGCCCAGGATGCTCCAGTACCAGAACTGCACCGGAATCACGCTCCGTTTTTGCCGTTCGGAGGCGATCCATTGAACGATAAATCGCATGAAAAAGAGTCCTTGGCCGGCAAGGCCGACGATCAGCCAGGTGTCAATCGACATGAGCAGTCCTCCCATCAATCTGTCAGAGCTCGCCGCTTGGTTCTCACGGCGTCCACAGGGTGAAGCGCTCGCCGACGACCGCCTGATAGTGCGCGATGAAGGCGGCGCTGTCCAGCTCCGGCCCGCCCTCTAACTGTAATTGCCGCAGGAGCAGCACGCCGTCGCCCGTGACGACCTGGAACGGGACAAACTTGGTGATGGTACCCGGCGGCGGCAGCGCGCCGGTCAACGGCGCCGGCCGGACGTCCGCCCGCCAGATGGTGCAGCGCGCGCCGCGAAAACCGGCGTAGGCCCCGGGATAGGGATGGGTCACGGCGCGAATCAGATTGTAGAGCGAGACACCGGATTGATTCCAATCGATGGCGCGTTCGTCTGCGCTCATGGGGCCGAACGGCGTCATCGATGACGCCGGCAGCGGCGTCGACGGCCAAGCGCCCGCCAGCAGTTGCGGCCAGGCGCGGCGCAGTAGTTGGGCCGCCGCGGCGGTCTGCTTCCGATAGACGTCGTCGGACGTATCCGTCCAGACGATCGGTACTGTCTGCTGGGCCAGGAGAGCTTCCGGGCCGGGGGCGATTGTGTGCAGCGTCACGCCGGTGGTGTGCTCCCCATGCTGGACGGCGCGGATGTGGGGCGCATGGCCGCGATAGGCGGGGAGCAGCGTGGCGTAGAGATTGATCGCGCCGCGCGGCAGCAGCCCCAGCACCGCCGGCTCCACATGACCGGGGTAGTCGAGAAGAAGCATGAGGTCGGGGGCGAGGGAACGCACAGTGGCGGCAAACTCCGGCCCGTCGGTTTTTTCCGGCGGAAAGAGCGGCAGTTGCCGGGCGCGGGCCGACGCCTCAAGAGAACGGGGCGTGCCGCTCATCAGCCGCGGCGGATCATCGGGGGCCGCGACCACGCCCACGATCTGGACTGCGGGCGGCGTCTCCAGCAGCGCCTCCAAGCAGGCGCCGCCGATCGTCTGCGAGCCGAAGATCAGGAGTTTCACGCGATGAAAGCGTGTGCTGCGAAGAAAAAACGGTTAGCGCGTCGGCCGTCGGCCGGCCCGCGCGGATGAGGCGGACAGCCCGCGTTCCTTGACCAGGGCGCGCAGGCTGTTGAGTTCGGCCAGCAGCTTTAAATAATAGTCCATACCCAGGATGATGGCGCGTCGCTCGCCTCCGGGATTAGTGAGAAAATCCGTCGCCGAATTTTTGGCGCCGGATTTGGCGGGACGCTTGGATCGCGCAGCCACGATGGTCATTATAGTGGCAAAGGCGACCGCGCTGCAAGTGAAAAAGGAAGAAGCCGCGTGCTATCATCCGCACCATGGTCTGGGTCGGCTACTCGCTGGTGTCGGCGTTTTGTCTGGCCACGACCGACGCGTTGTGCAAAAAACGGCTCGGCGAGCTGCGGCAACCGGCCGATCTCTACCTGGTCGCCTGGGCCCGGCTGCTCTATCCGACGCCGCTGCTGGCGCTGGCGCTGCTGGTGGCGCCGATTCCGTCGCTGGACGCCGTCTTCTGGCGCACGATCGCGATCATGGTGCCGTTGGAATTGTGCGCGCTCGTGTTCTATATGAAAGCGCTGCAAGCCTCGCCGCTCTCGCTGACGCTACCCTTCCTGTCGCTGACGCCGGTCTTTCTGTTGGGGACCTCCGTGCTGCTGCTGGGTGAAGCGCCGTCATGGCTCGGGCTGACCGGCGTGGTCTGCGTGGCGGCGGGCGCGTTTTTGCTCCACGTGCGTTCCTGGACGGACAGCGCCTGGCAGCCGTTCCGGTCGATCTGGCGCGAGCTGGGTTCCCGGTACATGATCGCGGCGGCGTTGATCTACAGCATCACTTCCAGCTTGGGCAAGCTGGCCATTCTGCATTCCAGCCCGGTTTTCTTCAGCGTCCTCTACTATTGCATCCTGTCGATTGCGTTTTTCCCCATCGTGCTGGCCGCGGCGGGCCCGGCCGGCCTGCGCAAAATCTGGCGGCGCGATTTTCTGGCGATCGGCGCGTTCGACGCGGTGAGCATTCTGTCCCACGTGCTGGCGATTGTGCAGACCAACGTCGCCTACATGATCGCGGTCAAGCGAACCAGCATGCTCTTCGGCATGGGCTACGGCGTCTGGTGGTTCGGTGAGCGCTACGCGGCCGAGCGGCTGGCGGGCATGCTGGTCATGCTCGTGGGTGTGGCGTTGACGGTGGCCGGATGAGCCGTTCGGCGCCGGCCGGGCAGGAGCCGATCAGGCTGAAGCTGCGAAAGCGCGAGGCGGAGCGGCCGAGGGCGGGCCATCCCTGGATCTATCGCAACGAGGTGGAGGCGATTCCGCCCGGATTGGAGCCGGGCGGTTTGGTCACGGTCGTAGACGATCGGGGCCGCTTCGTCGGCCGGGGCTATGCCAATCCCGCCTCGGTCATTTTGGCCCGCCTGCTCACCTGGCGGGATGAGACGATCGACGAAGCCTGGTGGGCTCAACGGCTCCGGACGGTGATCGGGTGGCGGGCGATGTTGCGGCCCGGCACGTCGGTCCGCCGGTTGGTCTTCAGCGAGGGCGACGGGCTGCCGGGTTTGATCGTGGATCAATACGGCGACCTGCTGGTGGTGCAGGCGTTGACCGCGGGCATCGATCGATGGCTGCCGGCCATCGTCGACATCTTGGCGGCGGAGTTGAAGCCGGCGGCTGTGCTCGCCCGTCATGACGTCGGCTCGCGCAAATTGGAAGGGCTGCCGGTGGAAAAGCGATGGCTGCGCGGGCAGTTGGAGGGGCCGGTCGCGCTGAGCTGGTGCGGTTTTCAGATCAGGGCCGACTGCTGGAACGGTCAGAAGACGGGACTCTATCTCGATCAGGCCGACAACTATGCGCTGGTGGAGACGGCGATCGACCGGTCGGGCCGCGCCCGTGTCCTGGACGGCGCCTGTTACACCGGCCTGTGGAGTTTGCACGCGGCCCGGGCGGGCGCGGGCGAGGTGATCGGCGTGGATTTGTCCGAGGCGGCGATCGCGGCGGCGCGTGAGCAGGCGGCCGCCAACGGCCTGGCCGATCGCTGTCACTTCAGCGTCGGCAATCTGTTTGACGAGTTGAAGCGGCGCAGCGAGGCGGACGAGACGTTCGACCTGGTGATTCTGGACCCGCCCTCCTTTGTCAAAAACCGCGCCAAGGTCGCGGACGCGCTGCGCGGCTACAAGGAGATCAACCTGCGGGCGATGACGCTGCTGCGGCCCGGCGGGTTTCTACTCACCTGCTCCTGCTCGTATCATATCCGGCCGGAGCTCTTTCGGGGGATGCTGCACGAGGCGGCCGCCGACGTCGGGCGTTCAGCGCGGCTCATCGCCTGGCGGGGACAGGGCTTGGATCATCCGGCGTGGCTGGCGCTGCCCGAGAGCGACTACTTGAAGTGCGCGTTGCTTCAGTTGACGTGAAGCGGGGAGGGCAGAACG
>CAZJRH010000105.1:0-5545 GCA_964548215.1 uncultured Nitrospirota bacterium | reverse complement strand
CCTCAAAGACGCCGCCGTGTGACGACGTCAGGCTCATGCGCGACGGCTTCCGATCGTTCACCCGCCACAGAACATGAAGAATACAATCGTCAGCATTTTGTGCATCGGGCACTCGGGCTCCCATTATCTGTCGCTGCTGCTCGGAAGTCATTCCAAGACCATGCACCTTGGCGAAGTCCATTATCTCGGTAAATCCGACCCAGGGAAACGGAAAAAAATCTGCAGCCTCTGCAAGGATAACCATCGCTGTCCAATCTTTGGCCACGTCGGCCCCCATAACATCGGCGACGTGTACAACGTCATCCTGTCCCACGTCGCCCCGGGCACCACGACACTAATCGACGCCTCAAAGAGCATTCGATGGATTAAACGCTTTCTGGGGCGCACCGAGTTCAACATGAAATATATCCACCTGCTCACGGACCCGCGGTCATTGATCCGCCTCTGGTCACTGACCTACACCACCCGCCTTCGGCAACTTCGCACCCGCCTTCGGGTCATCCGCACGCTTCCCCGCATGACCGCCCCGGCGGTGTTTGGAACATTGCACGACGTCTATATGTATGACTGGTTGAGCCGGAATCAAGCCATCACACGGTTCATCCAGCGCCACAATCTTGATGCGTCTATCGTGACGTACCGGGACATTGCCACGGATCCTCAGGGTGAACTAAAACGGCTGATGGACTGGATCGGCCTCGCGTACGAGCCGGCACAACTCGCCTACTGGAACGTCGAGCACCACGGCACGCAAAAACAGGACTATGAATGGGTGAAACGGGAAAAGGTCCGCCACATCGATCTCCGGTGGCAGAACGATCTTCCACAGGAAACGATCGACCGGGTCGCCAAGAATCCCGCCATCACCGCCTACCTGAACCAGATGGGATTGGCATTGACGGACACCGGGCCGACCCGCGTCCGGTGATCAACGCATCCGTTCGTTCCCTCTGTGGCTGAGCTCTTTATCCGGCGAGGGGTGCCACACCGAAAATATTCTGGTGCGCAAACGGTTGCTTTGAAAACATGCGCCCCACCATGGGGGACAGCCCATAGAGACTGGCCGACTGCACCGAGACGATCTCAAACCCGGACCGCCTCAGAATATCCTCCACGCGCTCCACGGTGAGCGGATTGCAATGGCTGTGACGTTTAATGTGCTCCCGGTGAGACATCCCGCGCACGAGGGTCCACAGACCGTCCAAGGCGGCCGCATAGGCTCTGCCGATCCGGCCGAATGCCCCGGGATTCACAACGGCGAACGGAATCAGCGGAAGGCGGAGCGCGCTATTCTGCACAAGATACCCATACTGCGACGGATAGGTATGAAAAATCAGATGCCCCCGCGCCGACAAATTCGTTTTCAACGATTGAAATAGCGCCCCCAGTTCATCATCGTGCAAATGTTCGAAGATATCGAAGCACACTGCAACATCGATTTTTTTCCCATGAGTCCGGGAAAAATCGCTGACGTCCTGGCAGACAAACCGCGCCGACGCATGCTCCTCTTGAGACAGCTCGGTTGCAATCTCAATCGCCGCCGGATCAAAATCGACGCCGAACACCTGGAATCCTCTTTTCGAAAACTAGATGGCGAAGGTGCCGACAGAGCAGCCGACATCGACCACGACGGTTTCCGTGGGTTCCTGGGATAATTGCGGTGCGACAAATTTATCGAATAATTCAAACGCCAGCGCAATTCTGACCTGCCAGCGATTCGCATGTCGTTTTCTGAATTTCTCCGCTTGATGTAATTGGTACGCTCTCCCGTATTCATAGGAGGTCGCTTTCGGCTTTGCCTCGGTCATGCTCATTGGTCGAGAAGGGCGGTCTGCGGCAATTTTTTCAGGACGACCCACACCGTATGGGCGTATCGGTTGAGGTACCGCTCCTGTGACGGATATCGAGCCCGGCGGAGCGCTCTGACCACGAGCGGTCTGGGCTTCTCGGAGGCCAGCCACTCCACGACGGCGATCGGACGGAGCCGCGCCTGGCCTTGGATAAACTCTCGCGCCTCTGAGAGGCTGAAAAACCATTTGTGGCGATCCATTGGCGCTTGGACCGGCAGTCCATATTTGCCGAAGGAGCCCCTGCCCCGTTCGATGGGCTGCCTGGCGGCCGTCCAGCAATTCGGCAACGAGATGATAAGGTGCTCCTTGGTCACCCGGACCAACTCGCCAAAGATGTGGTGCAGATTATTCAGATGCTCGAGCACGTCCGAGCAGACAACGCACTGAAACGCCCCGTCAGGAAAGGGCAGCTTGTCAATCCGCTCAAGATCCAGTTTCAGATCGGGGGTTCCGCTGATATCGATCCCGATATAGTCCAGCGACGGCAAGAGCGTCTTAAGCACGGCCTTGTCACACCCCACATCCAGCACCTTGCCGGACAGATAGGGCCGAAACCGCTCGGCGATATACGCCGATCGTCGCGCGCGATCGGAGAAGTTGACATATTCGACCGCGATGGGCGCGTCGCTCATCCTCATCATCACCTCGTCACCAGTCAATCCCGCCCGTTCAGGGCATTATAACGTCCTGGAAGCAATTCAGCAACGTGATGATGTTGTTCGGTCGCGGCCGACTCGATCCGGCTTGCATCATTGCGCGCGCCCTCGGTATAATCGGCCCGCCTCATCCCCTCCATGGCCCATCCCCTGATTAATATTCTGCGCAGTTATCTGCGCAAACCAATCGATATCAAACGTTCCTGGGTCGAGACGCCCGGACGCCTGGGGAACATGACAAAATTTTTGGGCTGGTTCGACGCCACGGCGTCAATCGACGCCACCCGCGCGCGGGCGGCCTCCGATTGGGCCCGCCGGATCACCGCCTTTGAGCGCTATCCGGCCATCCCGAAGAGGAACTGCCTGGAAATCGGATTTGGCGCCGGCCGGCTGCTGGTGGAAGCCAGCAAGGAATTCCAACAGGCCATCGGAGTCGACATTCATGCCGCATTCGACAAAACCCGTGACTACATCCGGCTGCATCAGCGCACCAATATCACCCTGCTCCACCGGGACGAGCTGGCCGCGGTGAGCGACGCATCGATCGACTTCATCTTCAGTTTTATCGTCTTTCAGCACTTCGACGCCTACGAGGAGGTGGATTTTTATCTCGGCCACATCCGGCGGCTCCTGAGCCCGAAGGGCTGCGCGCACATTTTCTTCGCCAAGAACACCACCCCCGGAATCCGCGTCATCGATCCCCGCGCCTTCAAGGAGCGAAAATGCAGCCTGTTTCTTGAGCCGGCGTTCTTCAGGGAAAAACTCTCGAAACAGTTCACCGTCGTGGAGTTTCAAGATTTTATGAAAAAGCACCTCGACCAACCGCTGTCGGCGGCCAACGAATCAGAGCAGGCCAGAGTGGTTCTGGCGCTCCCGGCGTAGCTGAACGACCTCCCGATAGACCGATTCCACGGCGTCGGTCATCCGGTCCCATGTGAGCAAGCGGACCGCCTCCCGGGCCCGTTGGCCCATGGCGCTCCGCTCACCCGCCTCCGACAGGCTCGCCACCGCATTCGAGATCTCCCGCGTGTTGCGGGGATCGCTCAGCAGGATGGCGACGCGGCCATCGAGAAGGAGCTCCGCCACGCCGGTCTCCCGGCTGGTGATGACCGGCAGGCCGGCGGCCATCGCCTCCAGCACGGCCATGCCGAACGGTTCATTCAGCGTCGGCAGCAGGAAGATGTCGGCCGCGCGGTAATAGTGCTCGACGTGGGGGTAGAGACCGATAAAGTGAACGCGGCCCTCCAACCCATGGCCCGCCGCCTGGCGGCGGAATTCACCCTGGCTGCCGCCGCCGATCACAAACAGATGCAGCGCCCCCTTCACCCGGCCCTCCTCGTGCAGCCGGTGCATCGCCTCAATGGCGAACCGCAGCCCTTTGCGCTTAAACTCCGATCCCACCAGAATCAGCGCCAAGTCCGCTTGGCCGATGCCGAATTGCGCTCGGATCTCGCGCCGGCGCTCCGCCGAGCTGCCGGATGCCATCCGGTCGACATCAACGCCCGGATGGATCACGCGCACGCGCGACGGGTCGAGCGGATAGTGCGCCAGGATGTCCCGCTTGGTGCCGTCGGACACCGCGATCACATGCGTGAGTGACCGGCAGCCGAACTGCCGGGATTCCAGCCAGCGATAGACCCAGTGCCGGGGGCTGCTCAGCAGCCGGAGCGCGCCGCGGCCCGCCTGGTAGCAAGGATGGTGCATCGAGATCACATGATGATGAAGTGTCCGCTGGTGACTGTGAATCACGTCAAACCCCGCGGACTTCGTCAGGGAGCGCACCCGGAGCGCATAGAACAGCGAATTGAGAAACCGCGGGCGCAGCATCGACGGGACACGGTGAAACCTCAACCCCTCGACCAGCGCGGGGTCCCAGTGTTGCGCGTAGACGTGCACTTCGTGCCCCCGGCGCGCCAGGCGCGTGGACAACTCCACGGCATAACGGTTCGAGCCGCCGGTTGTCGCAAAATTCTTGACGAGCATGGCTATTTTCATTCTGAACGAGACGGCCTCTTCTCGTTTAAATCTTCTGCGCCCATGCTTTTCGTTTGAACACCTTCAGCGGCAATTGGACCTTATCCCCGGTCATCAGCTCATCAACGCAGCGCTTCACCTCAGGGTAGTACTCATCGGAATAATCATCGAACATCACGATGCCGCCGGAGATCAGATAGGGGAACCAGCCCTCGATATCGGCCTTGACGGCGTCATAGGTGTGCCATCCGTCAATATAGAGGAGCCGGATCGGCCGGCCATCCCATTGTGTTGCCGCCTCGCTGGACGGCAGGACGATGGGTTGAATCCAATCGCTCACATGACACCGCTGAATATTTTTCACAAACTCCGGGTACGTGTTCACGGGCCCCTGCTGCCGCTGCAGAAAGGTGATGCCGCCGGTATGCGGGTCGACCGACACGACCTGTTCCCGGCCGGCCCGCTTGGAGGCGGTGGCCAGCACGATCGCGGAGCGCCCCCACGCCGATCCCACCTCCACGATGACCCCCTGCCCGGGCCCCCACCGCGCGAGTTTGTAGAGCAACCACGCCGAATCTCGAGAAAGCCACCCGCGCACCCGAGGCTTCAACCATCGCCAGAACAGATAAAATCTCAGGTAGGTGAACAGCGGCCGTCGAGAATGCCACCAACGCGGCTCCATCGAGTCAGAGTGCGAAGGTCGCATCATGGCGTGGTCAGGAACAACGACCCCATGGTGAACTTTGCGTGTGGATGGCGCTTATCAAGGGGAAAATACCGCTCCACCGGCAGAAACGAGGCGTTCCCGATCGGGCGAAGACCCGTCGATCGAAGGAGTTCATCGACGTCTTCGCGCGATCGAAGCGGCCATTCACTCGGAGCATCGGGGCCGAAATCGAACGTGACCACCATGATGCCGCCGGGCCGGAGCAGCCCCGCCAGCTTCTTCATCGTCGGGATCTGGGCGGCCCGGGGCAGATGTTCGATCACGCAGAAGGAGAGCACGCGGTCGAAGGTTCCCCATTCCGGCGGCGCCGGCGCCTCGCATAAGTTCGTCGAATTGGC
>CAZJRH010000104.1:0-4988 GCA_964548215.1 uncultured Nitrospirota bacterium | reverse complement strand
AGCGGCTGTCGCATCATTCGGAACCTCTCTGCAGTGGGTCGGGGACCTCGCGCCCGATTGACTTTCCTAGATATGGAACAACATCGTATTAAAAATGTTCTCTGACCCGGATTGTTATGGATTGTTACATCCGCAAACGTTGTGATAAGTAGATGCTCGACTACCGGGATCAGCACGTGCGGCGGGCCGTTGACACCTTCCTGAGTGCGGCGGACAAAAGAGGACGGTGATCCATGCGCCAGTGGAAATTTGTGGTAGATATGAATTTTGATGGTGTTGTTACGATCCGCGACGTAATGGCATGGATCGGCTGGTTATTTTACTATCCGGGAGACTACGCGATCTTTCTTTTAATATCAAAAGAACCGTCGCTTGCACAATTTTTTGAGATAAATTACGGCAATTATGGTGGATTGCTTTCCCTGGTTCTTTCTCTGGGTGTATGGGTGATTGTATTTTTCTGGATTGTTGTTGTGCCAGTGGTGGCCATTGCAGATTATAAGGACAAGAAAGACGAAGCGAAGCGAAAAGAAGCTACGGACAAACTGAAGCGCGACAGGTACGAGGGATCGGATGAATAGCAGGCCATCGGCAACGGCGATTGGTCTGCCGATCACGGAGTTGTTGAATTAGGTGGGAGGAAAATCCATGACAACAAAATCCACGGCGGCTCAAGTGTATCACGCCTTCAATGATGGGAGCGTTTTTGAGGCTGATGATGCAACGTTACAGGAATACCTAAAAACACTCGGTACTGCTGAGGAAAAGGGACAACGCACCGACCAGATGTTAATGAAACAGACCCAAATAATCACGGCATGGATGACTTCCAGGCATATCGAGCGAACTCAGCGCGTGATCGTAACGGCTGAAAAGCGGAGCACGGCCTTCACGTGGGTTATAGTAGGCTTGACGGTTCTCAATGTGGTTGTTGCAGGGTGGAGTGTCTATAGCGCGGAGAAACAAACTAGGGCATCAATCGGATATATGACAATGTTGGTTCTCGATGCCCGGAGCCAGGCGAATACGCTCACGAATATCGAGACAGAGTTGCGAGGCTTGCGGAGAACGACAGAAGAGGTTGGCGAACACTTAAAGACAGCTTTTCCTGCTTATAAAAGACCGTTGGGTAGGGGAAAGTAGGCGATGGCTTGCCTTCGTAAGCGTCGTGGTAAGTGGACGCTGGACTCCTGGGATCAGCACGGTCGCCGCTACTGGTAGCAAACGCGGGGTCGGGGAGTCGGCCGGCTTCATACCTCCGCGAAAAGAACTTATGCCGAGGGGCAGAATTGAGCCCGCACAGCCCGCCGTTCAGGCGGGCGAATCCAAATAATTCTTTCTTCCGCTCGGGCGACGAACATCCGACTTGGGGATGTTCGTCAACTGCCGGTACCTGCGTTCGGCAGTTCGGTCTCGGGTCAAACGCGTAGAGGGTAGAACAAGTTCGTGCTGGGGAAAAATGGTGCCGAGGGGCAGAATCGAACTGCCGACACGCGGCTTTTCAGACCGCTGCTCTACCGACTGAGCTACCTCGGCACGCGAAGGCGCTACGATAGCAGACCCCCTCTTGACCTGTCAATTTTTATCAGGGGGAGAAAGCCACGGTATCTCCCCCCGAGGCATTACCAAACCCCTTAATAAAATTGACAACCTCCTCCTTTCGCCCTTATAATCTTCCTCGGTGATGGCCCCACCGGGTCGTCACCCTGGCATGACCCAACCCATCCGAAATTTCGCCATCATTGCCCATATCGACCACGGCAAGTCGACGCTGGCCGACCGCCTGCTCGATCGGACCGGCGCGGTCACCGCGCGCGAAGCCAAGGAGCAGATTCTCGACAGCATGGATCTGGAGCGGGAGCGAGGCATCACGATCAAGGCGCACGCCGTGCGGTTGCACTATCAGGCGCGCGACGGGCAGTCGTATCGCTTGCACTTGATCGACACACCCGGTCACGTCGATTTCAGTTATGAGGTCTCCCGCAGCCTGGCCGCTTGCGAGGGGGCACTGTTACTGATTGACGCCAGCCAGGGCGTGGAGGCGCAGACCATCGCCAATGCGCATCTGGCCCAGGCCGGCGGTCTCACATTGATTCCGGTGATCAACAAAATCGACCTGCCCAGCGCCGACCCCGATCGCTGCCGCGCCCAATTGGAAGAGCTTCTGGAGATCGACGGGGATGAGGCCATTCTGGCCAGCGCCAAAGAGGGCATCGGCGTGGAGGAGATTCTGGAAGCGGTGATCCACCGGATCCCGCCGCCGGCAGACCATACCGACCAGCCCCTGCGCGGGCTCATCATGGACTCGTGGTTCGACACCTATCAGGGCGTCATCATGCTCATTCGCGTGGTGGACGGCCGCGTTCGGGTGGGGGATCGGGTCCGGCTCTGGGCATCGGGCGCCGAGTCGCTCGTGATCGAGCTGGGTGTGTTCACCCCCAAGCGGCTATTACAGGAGCAATTGAGTTCCGGCGAGGTCGGCTATCTGGTGGCCGGCGTGAAAAACCTGCAGGACGCCAAGATCGGCGACACGGTCACCGCGGTCGACCGGCCCGCGGCCGCTCCGCTGCCCGGTTTCAAGGAAGTCAAACCGATGGTCTTCTGCGGCTTTTATCCGTCGGAAAGCAGCCAGTTTGAGGAGCTGCGTGAGGCCGTGGAAAAACTGCGGCTCAACGACGCCTCCTTCACCTACGAACCGGAAACCTCGTTGGCGCTGGGCTTCGGCTTTCGCTGCGGATTTCTCGGGCTGCTCCACATGGACATCATCAAGGAACGGCTGGAACGGGAATATCAGGTGCCGCTCATCTGCACCTCACCGACGGTCAATTACCGGATTCAACTCGTGAAGGGCGAGTCGCTCTGGGTTCACAATCCGGCAAATTTTCCCGATCCCCAGCAGATCGAGCTGATCGAAGAACCGGTCATCCTGGCGACAGTCTCGCTGCCCGAAGAGAGCATCGGTGCGGTGCTGGCGCTTTGTCAGGAGCGCCGCGGCGTCCAGCAGGATGTCCGGTATGTCGGGCGCAATCGGGTCATCATCCGGTACGAGCTGCCGCTCAACGAGGTGATCCTCGACTTTCACGATCGCCTGAAATCGATCAGCCACGGCTATGCCTCGTTCGATTATGAGCTGATCGGCTATCGGCCGGAGGCGCTGGTGCGGGTCGACCTGCTGCTGAACGGCGAGCGGGTCGACGCGCTCTCGTTCATCACGCACAAAGAGAAGGCCTACCATCGCGGGCGGGAACTGGTGGAGCAGATGCGCACACTGATTCCCCGGCAAATGTTCGAAGTGGCCATCCAGGCGGCGATCGGCGCCAAGGTGATCGCCCGGGAAACGGTGGCCGCCATGAAAAAGAACGTCACGGCCAAATGCTACGGCGGCGACATCACGAGGAAGCGCAAACTATGGGAGAAACAGAAACAGGGCAAGAAGCGAATGAAGCAGGTGGGACGGGTGGAAGTCCCGCAGGAAGCGTTTCTTGCCATACTGAAAGCCAAAGTCTAGAGCGCGGTGTCGACATGACCGGCCAGAAATCGCGCATCCGGGAGTATGCCGAGGCGTTTCTCATCGCCATCGTGCTCGCGCTCTTCGTCCGCACGTTCGTGGTGCAGGCCTTCAAGATTCCCTCCGGCTCGATGATCCCGACGCTGCTGGTGGGCGATCACATTCTCGTCAACAAATTCACCTACGGCGTCAAGCTCCCCTTTACGACCCTCACGCTGCTCCCGCTGGGGGAGCCGGACCGCGGCGACATCATCGTGTTCAAATATCCCCAGGACGAAACGAAGGATTTCATCAAGCGGGTCGTCGGCCAACCGGGGGATCGTGTGGAAATCCGCCAGCAGCAAGTGTACATCAACGAGCAGCCGCTCCTCGAACCCTATGCCGTGCACCAGGCCGGCAACGCGTTTGAATCGTCCAGTCCGCGCGACGAATACGGGCCGGTGACCGTGCCGAACAATTTTTATTTCGTGATGGGAGACAACCGCGACCACAGCCTGGACAGCCGATTCTGGGGGTTCGTCAGGCAGGACAAGATCAAGGGACGGGCCTTTCTGATCTACTGGTCGTGGGACGGCCTCGAGCGATGGGTCCGTTGGGAACGGCTGGGAAAGGTGGTGCAATAGCCGTGGCCCGCCGGTCGGCCGCCGCCAGCCTGGCGGGACTCATTCAATACATCGATCAATTTCCATCCGTAAAAATCGTCGTGATCGGCGACCTGATGCTGGATCATTACGTCTGGGGACAGGTGACCCGCGTGTCGCCCGAGGCGCCCGTGCCCGTGGTCGAAGTCCGGGAAGAGTCGCACCGCTTGGGCGGCGCGGCCAACGTCGCGCATAACGTGACGGCGCTGAACGGGGCGGCGACGCTCTGCGGCGTCATCGGCGCCGACGACGCCGGCCAGCGGCTGCGAGCACTGCTGGAGAAAAACGGCGTGGGTGTCACGGGGCTTGTCGTCGACGCCGACCGCCCCACGACCGTGAAAACCCGGATCGTGGCCCACCAGCAGCAAATCGTGCGCGTCGACCGCGAAATCAAAACGCCGCTGGCTGCGGGACCGACGCTGCAACGGCTGCTGGCCGGTGTGGAGCAGGCGCTGGCCGGCGCGAAGTGCCTGGTCGTCTCCGATTATGCCAAGGGAGTCCTCTCCGAGGGATTTCTGAAAGACCTGATCCAACTGGCCCGACGGCATCACGTCCAGATCGTGGCCGATCCCAAGGTGATCCATTTCGACGCCATGAAGGGCGCCACGGTCGCCACGCCCAATCATCTGGAAGCGATGCAGATCGCCGCCGGCCGCGTCACATCAGCCGAGGATGTCATGGAAATCGGCCGCCATCTGCTGGAGCGTCTGGGCAGCGATGCCATTCTCATCACCCGGGGTGAACGGGGCATGGCGTTGTTCCAACGCGAGCAACCGGCCGTCGAGATTCCCACCGTGGCCCAACAAGTCTTCGATGTGACCGGCGCCGGCGATACGGTG
>CAZJRH010000103.1:0-2235 GCA_964548215.1 uncultured Nitrospirota bacterium | reverse complement strand
AGGCCGTGGACGGCGAGGAGTTGGCTGAACGATATCTCCCCATTTTTCAGGAGTGGGGCACGACGTTTCTGGTCGACCCGCCGGCCGCCGCGCATCTGGCGCGGGGGACCGCCTTCACGTATAAAGCCGCAACGGAATCCGAGATTGCCGCCGCATTGGCGGCGGCGGATCGGGTCATCATTTTTTGACGCTGATGACCGCCCCGCGCCGACTACTGCACGTGCTGACCTCACCCAGGGCGGCGGAGGCCGTCGCCGTGGCCGTGGAGCAACAGCGCAGCGGCGCGGGCGTTCCCGTGCTGGTGATCGGCCCCGGGGCGGCGGGACTCACGCTGCCGGCCGGCATTGAAACCGTGCGGTTGACGGATGACGGAAAAGCAGGAACGATCGACTATCGCGGGTTGTTGCGGCTGATCGACGCGGCGGCTACGGTCAGCGTCTGGTAGGGCTACTGCGCGTCCTGGTATTCCTCATGCCAGGCCATTTGAATCGCTTCCAGAATCTTCTCGTTTGATTTGTCGGGTTGATCCGCAAAATCTGGCAGCCCCACCACCCATTTGTGCAGGTCAGTGAAGCGCACCGTCAACGGATCGACCCCCGGATGTTTGTCCATCAACTGCAGCGCGATCTCTTCCGCATCCTGCCAGGTCAACGGCATACGGCCTCCTAGTCCGGAATTTCCACAATGACATCGCCCCGCACCACTGCCTGGCAACCGAGCCGGGAGGTTAGCGTCAGCCCCTCCGCCATGTCCAGGCGGTCTTCTTCGTCCACCTGCATCTTGGTCAGGTTGTCCTCTCCCGCCTTGGCGATCACGTGACAGGTGGTGCAGGCGCAATTGCCGCCGCAATTATGCTCCAGACGGATGTTGTGCTTTATCGCGATGTCGAGCAACGAGCCGCCCAGGCCGTGATCCCCGTAGGGATAGTCGGTCTCATCGACTTCAACCGTGATGTTTTGCGGCAAAAAGGTCACCTTGTGGCGCTTTTTGCCGGTACCGGGCGTCTCCGTCACTGCCGATGGTTTCCGTTGTTCATCCGCCATGATTCGCTCCCAATGTCACGGTCAGCGTACGCCGCTGTCCCGGTCGGCAACGTGCTGAATCGCGTGACTGAGCAGCCGCTCCGCCAGGCGCACGGTCGCCTCGTCCAGCCGCTTGATCCGTTCCCGGATGCGCGTCGCGTCGCCGCCGCCGACCGCCTCGCGCAATTCACGGACGGCCGCCTCGATCGCCGCCCGCTCCCCGTCCGACAGAAACCCGCCCTCGGTGGCGTCCGCCACCGCCTTGCCCGTCGAACGCAACACCATCTCCGCCTCGTTCCGGGCCTCGATCAGCGAGCGCTGCGCGACATCGGCCTTCGCGTGCGCGTACGACGCCTCGATCATGCGCGTGACTTGGTCGTCCGTCAGTCCGTAGGACGGCTTCACCTCGATCGATTGCTCCTTGGCGCTGCGCAATTCCCGGGCGCTGACGTTGAGGATGCCGTTCGCGTCGATCATGAACGTCACTTCGATTTTCGGCAGTCCCGCCGGCATCGGGTCGATCTCCTTCAACTGAAACCGGGCCAGGCTGCGATTGTCCGTCGCGAGTTCCCGCTCTCCCTGCAGGACATGAATGTCGACAGTCCGCTGGCCGTCCACGGACGTGGTGAACGATTCCTTCGCGCTGGTCGGGACGGTCGTGTTACGGGCGATGAGCACGCTCATCACGCCCCCCAGTGTCTCGATCCCCAGCGACAGCGGATTCACATCGAGCAGCAGCAGGTTGCGCGTGCCGCCCGCCAGAATGTCGGCCTGCACGGCCGCGCCCAACGCCACCACCTCGTCCGGATTCAAATCCGAATGCGGCCGCCGGGCAAATAATTCCTCGACCTTCCGGCGAATGAGCGGCATACGGGTCATCCCGCCGACCAGCACCACTTCATTCACCTGGCTCGCCGTCAGGCCGGCGTCCCGCAAGGCCATTCGGCAGGGTTCCAGCGTCTGCTCCACGATCGGCAGCACGAGCGTCTCGAGTTGTGCGCGCGTCACGGCGATGCGGCGCGCCTCCCGTTCCCCCGGCAGCGTCACCTCAACGGTCACCTGCTCCTTGGCGGACAGCCCGCACTTGGCCGCCTCCGCCGCCAGCCGGAGCAGTTGCCACCCATCGGAACCCAACCGCTTCTCCAGCGACGGTCCGCCCAGTTGTTCGACGAGCCATCGCGCGACGCGTTGATCGACATCATCGCCGCCCAGG
>CAZJRH010000102.1:0-2532 GCA_964548215.1 uncultured Nitrospirota bacterium | reverse complement strand
GCCCGCGCCGGCCCCGGCCGAAAATTCGCCCGCGTCGTAGCGCCGGGGGTTGCGCGCGGGGCTGGACAGACCGTTGGCAATTCGTTAGAATAGTGGCCCAAATCGTCCCCATTTTGAGAGTGCAGTTTCGTGGCCGAATTTCACACCCAGTCTCAGCGACCGATGCTCCGCCCCACGGGTGTTTTTTTTCGTCTTATTCCGTTCCTCATCGCGGCGGCCGCTGTCGGCTGGCTCCTCGTCGCGCCCTCCGGGGCGGCCATGTACCAGTGGACCATGCCGGACGGCAGCATCGGCCTGACCGACGACCCCGGGCGCATTCCCGAGCAATACCGCGCCTCCGCGACGCCGTACCGGGGCCCCATGTCCGAGTTGACGACCACGCCCGCTCCGAGCGCTGCCCCCCCCGGATCGAAGACCCCGGCCGCTCGGGCAGGGGAGACCGACCAGAACGGCCATAACGAAACCTGGTGGCGCGCGCGCACCGAGGCGCTGCAAGAACAACGAACCACGACCCTGAAAGAGCGCGAAACCACCGAGCAACAGATCAATGAATTGCACTATTTCGGCCGGGAAACCGTGGCGGAACTCCAGGAGAAGCAGGCCCTGCGACAACACATGGCCGAACTGACCACACAATTGACCGAGATCGACCGGCAGACCAGCGACCTGTCCGAAGAGGCCCGAAAAGCCGGCGCCCCGCCGGGATGGCTGCGCCGCTAGCTATGCTGACCATCGCCGCCGACGGGAAGAGCGACATCGGAAAAGTCCGCCAGGCGAATCAGGATGCGTTCGCCGTCGATACGGACCATCACGTGTACGTTGTGGCCGACGGCATGGGCGGCCATTCGGGCGGCGAAGTCGCCAGCTGGAAGGCCGTGGAAATGGTGCTGGCCACGCTGCGCGGCGCCCAGACCGCCGACGCCACACCCGCCGAGTCCGCCGACCGGGCGCTGGTGCGCGCCATCCAGGCCGCCAATGAGCACGTCTTCCGCATGGCGTCCGAGGACCGGAAGCTGCACGGCATGGGCACCACGCTCGTCGCGGTCCAGCTCGTGGGGCCGACCGCGCTGATCGGCTCCGTGGGCGACAGCCGCGTTTATCTCTGGCGCGACAATCAACTACGCCAAGTCACCAACGATCATTCGCTGGTCAACGAATATGTCCGTTTAGGCACGCTCTCCGCGGAGGAAGCCTCGACCCATCCGCTCAAGCACATCATCAGCCGCGCCATCGGCGTGCATCTGTCGGTCGAGGTGGATCACTTCACGATCCCGCTGAAACCGGGCGACCTGTTCCTGCTCTGCTCGGACGGCCTGACGAACATGCTCGATCAGAACGAGATCGCCGCCGCGATCGCGGCCGGCGGCGCCGAGCCGGCGGCCGTGTGCGCCGAGTGCGTCAACCGGGCAAACGCCAAGGGCGGGCTGGACAACATCACCGCCGTGGCCGTTCACTGCGTGGCGGTCTGATGAACGCCATGCCGCCACGGGATCAGGCCGCGCCGCACGCCCGCACGCGGCCTTCAGAACCGCAGAAGCTGAGCTACCAGCTGCTGGTCGTCAATCTGGATCGCGAACCGGTCGAATTTCTTCGCCAGCATCTGTCGCCCTGCCCCAATATTTTCTTCACCCGTTCGCCTCAAAAGGCGCTGCTGTGGAACCGGCTGGAGGCGCTGGATCTGATTCTCATGCGCTTCGGCGAACCGGTCGAGCAGTCCCTCGATCTGCTGCAATCCCTGATCGAAGCCAACCCGGCCCCGCCGATTCTGCTGCTGACGGAACCCGGCGCCGAACGCGTGGCCGATCACCTGGTGCGCCGGGGCATCTGCCTGATGCAGCCGATCTCCATCTCGCCGGCGGCGTTGATCGAACTCGTCCAACCCCTGCTGAATTTTCACTCGCCTGGCGCCCGGCCCTTGGCCCGCGTGGAGCCGCCGTTCCGAGAGACGCCTGCGGCGCGCCCCGCGCCGGCATCGGTGCCCGGTCCGCCGGCGGATCTCATCGACGATGAACGTCCCGAGGCGCCTCGATGGGCCGAGACGCCGTTCAGAGCGGCCGTCGAGACCGCGCCCCGGCCGGCGCTGTCAATGGACGCGGCCGAATGGGAATTCCCTTTTCTGGAGCAACTGGTCATCGAACTGGCGCACCGCCTGAAGAACCCGCTCGTCTCCATCAAGACCTTCACGCACTTGCTGCGGGAGCGGTTCAGCGATGCCGAATTTCGCGAACGGTTCTACGCCATCGTCGGCAACGACGTGGTCCAATTGAACGAGACGATCGACCGGCTCCTGGAATTTACGGAGTTTACCCGCCCCTACCCCAAGCCGCTGCGCCTTGACGAGGAGCTCAAAGCGGCGGCCCAAGCGGTGGAGGCCGCGCTGAGCGCCAAACGCCTGACGCTGCAGATCGACATGCCGCCCGGGCCGGGGCTGCCGGCGCAGTTGCAGGCCGACCCCATGCAATTCCGCTACCTGCTCGGGCAACTGCTGCTCGACGCCGCGGCCGCGGCGACACCCGGCGGGCGCGTGCGCCT
>CAZJRH010000101.1:0-6596 GCA_964548215.1 uncultured Nitrospirota bacterium | reverse complement strand
TCGCTCGATCGTGAGGGCGCCGGCGGCAACATCATGGGCGCGCTCTACAAAGGACTTTTCTGGGCCGGCGGCGTGGCCGCGATTGCTTTCTATCCGGCGACCAAGCAGCTCATGGAGGGGGTCGGCGGGGTGAGCGCGGCGGCCTATTACGGCTGCGCGTTGCTCGGGCTGGCGGTCACCATCGCGCTGGTCTTTATCACCGACTACTACACCTCCAAGAGCTTCAGCCCGGTCAAGGATATCGCCAAGGCGAGCGAATCGGGCCACGCCACGAACATTATCTCGGGGCTGGCGGTCGGCATGCAGTCGACGGCCGCGCCGGTGCTGGTCATCGCGGCGGCCATCATGGGCAGCCATCACCTGGCGGGTCTCTACGGCGTGGCCGTGGCGGCAGTCTCGATGCTCTCGATGGCCGGGATCGTGGTCGCCATTGACGCGTTCGGCCCCGTGACGGACAACGCCGGCGGCATCGCCGAGATGGCCCATCTGGGCAAGGAAGTGCGCAACATCACCGACCCGCTGGATGCGGTGGGCAACACGACGAAGGCTGTGACGAAAGGCTACGCCATCGGCTCGGCCGGTCTGGCCGCCATCGTGCTCTTTGCCGAATATGCCCGGGCGGTGGGGGGGGAGAACGCCACCAGCAGCTTCGATCTGTCGAATCCAAAGGTTCTGGTCGGCCTCTTTATCGGTGGCATGCTGCCGTATTTCTTCGCCTCGCTCTGCATGAAGGCGGTGGGAGAGGCGGCCGGAGAAGTGGTGGCGGAAGTCCGGCGCCAGTTCCGCGAGATCAAGGGCATCATGGAAGGGACCGGCAAGCCGGAGTATGGCACCTGCGTCGATATCGTGACCAAGGCGGCAATCAAAAAGATGATGCTGCCCGCCATCATCCCGGTGGCCGCGCCGATCCTGGTGGGCTTCATCCTTGGTCCCATTGCGCTGGGCGGCGTGCTGGTCGGGACGATCGTCACCGGTCTCTTCGTCGCCATTTCGATGACCAGCGGCGGCGGCGCGTGGGACAATGCCAAGAAATTCATCGAAGAGCAGGGCAAGAAGGGCAGCGATGTGCACAAGGCCGCCGTCACGGGCGACACGGTCGGGGATCCCTACAAGGACACGGCCGGCCCCGCGATCAATCCGATGATCAAGGTCATCAATATTGTCGCGCTGTTGATTGTGTCGTTGATTATTTAAAATCAGGGGGGGGCCTGCCCCGGCCGGTAGATCCCCCCTGATAACCCCTCGATGCCGTACATTTGGGCCCCGTTGCCCATCCTCCGTTTGCCTTGACAAGCCCCCGGGGGTTTGTGACAATGGATCGTCATGAATATCGGATTTCTCGTCTGCAGCAGCCCGGAATCGCAGGATGGTTTCACGGTCGGCCGGTTGGCCGAGGCCTTTCTGTCGACCGGCCACCGCGTGTCGCTGTTTCTCATGGATGACGGCATCTATCACGCCGTGAACCGCGCCGGCCTGCCGTCGTCCGGCGGCTACTCGCAACTGGGGCTGTCGCGGCTGGTCGAGCAGGGCGCCCGCGTGGCCCTCTGCGCGGTCACGGCCAAGGCGCGGGCTGTGGACGCGGGGCAGCTCCACCCGGGGGCCGAACTCTCCAGCCAGTATGAGCTGGCGCAGATGGTCAAGGACGCGGACCGGTTTCTGGCCTTCGGCTGACGCATGAAGCGGGTTGTGATCGCCGTGCGCCGGGCGCCGCTCTCGCAAAGCTCCACGACGGAAGCGCTGCGGCTGGCGCTGGGGATGACGCTGGCTGATCATCAGGTGACGGTGCTTTACATCGATGACGGCGCGGGCGCGGCGGCGGAGTTGAAGCCGGAATTGGCCGGCGCGGGGCCGATCGCGGAGGCGCTCTCGCTCTTTGGCCCCTGCCACGTGCAGGAGCTGGTTGACGAGGTCTCGCTCAAGCGGGCGCGCGTGGCATCGACGCGGAAGGGGATCGAGGTGGCCACGCGGGACAAAGTGATATCGGTCATCCATCAGGCCGATCTGCTGGTCAGTTTGTGAGGCGCGGCATGGGGATGTTGCACATTATTCGGCGCTCGAACGACCCGCTGGCGCTGGAGGCGGCGGGCCAGTCCGGACGGGACGGCGCGGTGCTGCTGGTCCAGGACGGCGTGCGGGCCGCGGTGCCGGGGACGGCCGGCAAGATCTATGCGGCGGCCGACGATCTGGAGGCGCGCGGCGTGCGCACCGAGTATCCGTCGGTGACGGCGGCGCAGATGAGCGAGCTGATTCTTCAGCATGAGCGCGTGGTGGTCTGGTGAGGGGGGTGACGGTATGACGAGCGCGGATCAACGGCTGGATTGCACGGGGTTGAATTGCCCGTTGCCGATTTTGAAAACAAAAAAGACGCTGGACGGGATGGCCGCCGGCCAGGTGCTCGAAATGACGTCGACCGATCCCGGCTCCAAGCCCGACATGGAGGCCTTTTCGCGCCGCACCGGCCACGAGCTGGTGCAGGTGACGGAGCAGAACGGGGTCTTTACCTTTTACATCCGCAGAGCGGCGAAGTAGGAGCGACGATGGCGACGGTGGACAAAGAGCTGAACGAGCTCATCGAGGCGCGAGTGAACGCCTTGGTGGAGCAGCGGTTGGACGCGATGATCCGGGAGCGACTGGACGCCTGCCTGCCGGCAGGCACGGCGCTCGAGAAAAAGCCGGCCAAGCCCAAGCGGATGGCCATCGCCGTGGTGTCGCGCGGCACGATCGACGCCGCCTACGCGGCGCTGATCCTAGCGACGACGGGCGCCGCGCTCGACATGGAGGTGGGCGTCTATTTCTCCTTCTTCGGTCTGAACATCCTGAAGAAGGGCAATCAGGACAATCTGAAAGTCGTGCCGTTGGGCAATCCGGCCATGCCGGTCACCATGCCGAACATCGTCAGCGTGCTGCCGGGCATGACGGCGCTGGCCACGATGATGATGAAGCGGACGATCCAGCAGAAGAAGATCGCCACGGTGCCGGAGCTGATGGAGGCTGCGATCGAGAGCGGCGTCACGCTCTGGCCCTGCCAGATGGCCATGGAGATGTTCGGCATCAAGCGGGACGATCTGATCGACGGCCTGCCTTCGCCGGTCGGGGCGGCGACGTTTCTCGAGTACGCCAGCGACGCCGATATCACGCTGTTTATTTAACGGACCCGCCGGCAGGTGGCTGACGATCGCGACGAACTCCTGGCCCTGCTGACGCTCCGGTCGTTCGTGCACCGGCCCGAGCGCCCGTTTCAACTTGCCTCCGGCAAGACCAGCCCCTATTATCTCGACGGCAAGAAGACGACGCTGGATGCCCGCGGCGCGCTGCTGGTCGGCCGGCTAATCTTTGACCGGCTGCGCGGACGTAACATCCAGGCCGTCGGCGGGCTGACGCTGGGGGCCGATCCCATCGCCGTGGCCGTGGCTCTGACCAGCGCGCTGGCCGGCGAGCCGATGCGGGCCTTCATCGTGCGCAAGGAAGTCAAAGACCACGGAACCGGCAACTGGATCGAGGGCGGGATCGATCCAGGCTCGCGCGTCGCCGTGATCGAAGACGTCGTCACCTCCGGCAAGTCGATCTGCCTGGCCATCGAGCGCATCCAGTCGGTGGGGCATCATATTGTCGCGGCCGCCGCCCTGGTTGATCGGGAGGAAGGCGGCGCCGAGGCCGTCCGGCAGGTTGCCGGCGTGCCGCTGGACGCTCTCTTCAATCTGAAAGATTTTATTAAATAATTCATAGTCTTGTGAGTCATTTCCTTGGTCGCCTTCCGGATTGACACCCCCGGTCGATCGGTTATAGTTGAAGCAGGGGGGGAGAATGGCACGCACCAACCATCGACGACAGCGTCATCCGGCCACGATTCCCGTCTATTTTGACCAGCTCGGAACCATCACCCAGCGGTTTCACGAGCAGCGCTCGCTCGGCCTGATCTTTATCGATGCCTTCTCCCGCGCCGGGATGTCACGCCCCTACGACCAGCAGGTGCGCGATGAGCTGGTGCGTTATCTGGAGCGGCTCATCCTCGACATGCGCGGGGCGCTGATCCGCAAGGACGACCTGATTACCGTCAACCATGCCGGTCACGAGCATTTTCTAATTTTCCTCGGTAAGAAACGCGAGCATCGCCCCTTTTTCCCCTCCGATCTGGAATCGCTGCGCGATCGGATCGCCCGCCATCTCGATGAGCAATTGATGAAATTTCGCGCGTCCGTGCCGATGGCCTGCCCCCGGGTAAAGGTGGGCCACGCCATCGCCCTGCACAGCCCCATCGTGAAGGAGGAGCAGGCGGTCATCCAGTTGATCGAGGATGGCAAGAAGATGGCGGATTACTACGAGTTCCGCCAGCGGATGCGGGTGAAGGAAAAGTTGCAGGAATTGATCTTCAAGGAGCAGATCCGCACGCTGTACCAGCCGATCGTCGAGCTGGGCGCCAACATCGTGTTCGGGTATGAGGCGCTGTCGCGAGGGCCGGCGGGCACGGAGTTTGAGAGTCCCGCCGCGCTGTTCGAAATGGCCTCGGAATCGGGACTGCTTGCCGAGCTGGACCGCGTGTGCAGCGGCCGAGCCGTGCACAATGCGACCGGCCTGCCGCCGGAAGCCCGGCTGTTCATCAACGTGCTGCCGGCGACCGTCTATGAGCCCGGCTTCAACGCGGCGCAGCTCAAGGAGTTTTTCTCCCGCCATGGCATCGACCCCCATCGCGTGGTGGTCGAAATCTCCGAGCGGGAGGCGATTACCAATTTCGACCGCTTTCGCGCCGCCATGGCCCGGTTCAACGGACTCGGCTTTGCCGTGGCGATTGATGACGTCGGCACCGGCTATGCCAACCTCGACCTCGTCGTCGAGCTGCAGCCAGCCTTCATGAAGATCGATCTGATGATGGTGCGGCAGATCGACCGCCACCCCTTGAAGCAGGAGCTGATCCGGTCGATCGTGGGGTTGGCCCGTCGCATCGGCTCCAAGGTGATCGCCGAGGGCATCGAAACGGTCGAAGAACGCGATACTATCACCGCCCTCGGCGTCGAATACGGCCAGGGCTATTTGTTCGGCCGGCCCGGGCCGCCCTTCCCTTCGATCGCCCGATAGTCTTCCCCGCCGACAGAGTATGTTAAGCTAGGCGCATGACCGCGTCCGGTCGGGAGCCCGCCGCAAATTATTCGGCGACCGTCACAAAAATTGAGATCATGACGCCGACGGTCAAGAACTATACCCTGCAGTTGGCTGAGGGCACGCGGTTCCGGTTCAAACCGGGCCAGTTCGTGCAGGCCTACGTGCCGAAAGGGGAAGGCTCGGTGGAAAAGCCCTATTCGATTGCATCGCCGCCCCACGAACAGACAGCCGTCGATCTCTGCATCAAGCGGGTGGAGGGCGGCTACGTCTCAAATTATTTCGACGGCCTGAAGGGCGGCGAGCGGCTGGAGCTGCGCGGACCAATCGGCAAGTTTCATCTGCGGGAGCCGGTCGATTCTCATCTGGTGTTTCTGGCCACCGGCACGGGCATCGTGCCGTTCAGAAGCATGCTGCGCGGCCTGTTCCCGCTGGCGCCCGACGCCGCGTGGCCGCCCTATCAATTCGATCCGGCCGCGTCCCCGCACCATGTCTGGCTCTTCTTCGGCGTCCGCCACGACGACGAGATTCTCTATGAAGCGGAGTTCCAGCGGATGGCCGGGCGCTATCCGAATTTTCATTTCATTCCAACGATCAGCCGGCCGACACCGTCATGGGCGGGCGTGACCGGATATGTCCAAGAGCATCTTGGTCGTCATCTCTCCACCCCTGCGGGCAGCCACGCCTATGTATGCGGCCTGATGCCGATGATCGAGGCGGCCCGCACGGCGCTCAAGGGCATGGGATTTGGGCGCGAACAGATTCACTACGAGATTTACACGTAGGCCCGAAGTCCTTCCGGCGAAGCCTAAACACACAAATGCTTGTGGGGCCGGATAGCCGGACCCACCATCTCTTGACATGCCAAGGCGATTGTCCTATAGTGGGCGCAATTTCGGCATGGCACTGAGAGGCAAGTCACAATCGCGACGATCCCACGCGCCGGAGCGCGCGCCGAGCTGTCCGCGTTGCGGCGGGTTGATGCGTGCGGAGCGTTTTTCAGATTTCAGCGATCAGACGGGACAGTTTCATTTTTCCGGCTGGCGCTGCCTTGCCTGCGGTGAAGTGGTCGATCCGGTCATCATGGCGAACCGGCGCCGGGCCGAGCCGTCCAGCGCGACGGCACGCAAATAGCCATCGGGCTATCCGTAAGATTCATTAACCTGTGAGCGCCGCGTGGCGCGCTTATTTTTCTGACGAAGACTTCGTTTTTGAAGTCTTGCTGCCGGTAGACCCTGTAGAATCCGGCGAGGGTGGCGCGGGCGACTCTCCTGTTGGCGCTGGTTCGGTGGTTTTGCTTCCGCTGGAACGGCCGCCGCCTTTTTTCTCCTGCCGTGCCTGTTTCTTGTCCGCCTTCTTTTCTTTGACGGCCGCCCGATTGGCCTGGATCTGCTCCGGGGTGAAGAGGTCCTTGTAACTGACGGCCGGGGCGTGGTTTGTGGTTGTCTCTGGTGTTGAAGCCGCCACGGGGATGATCCCCACATCGAGCACGCGCACTTCGG
>CAZJRH010000100.1:0-6897 GCA_964548215.1 uncultured Nitrospirota bacterium | reverse complement strand
GCCGGGCTGTCGCCGACAATCCCGGCCAATGCGTCCCCGGTACCAGCGGGGAGCGAGGTCGTGACCATCTTGCGCACCCGGATCACCTGCCCGATCAACGTGGCAATCACGGTCAAAAATTGCAGCCGTTGCTCCAGCGCGGCGCGCGGCACGTCGCCGGCCTGATCAACGCTCAGGACGCCGACCGTTTCATCATTGATCCTGACCGGAACGGCCAGCATGGCCAGGACCATCCCTGAAATATCCCGATGAAAGGAACGATTAAGAAATCTCGGCTCCTTGGCCAGATCGGGCACCAGCAGCGGCGCGCCCTGCTGGAACACGGCTCCGGTGATCCCCTCCCCGATGGCATACCGGCCGCGGGCCCGCTCGGCCTCCGTCAGCCCATGCGCCACCTCGATCACCAGTTCGCGCGTCTGCGGATCCAGCAGCACCAGCATCCCGCGCCGGAGGCCCAGCCGCGCATCGAGCAATGACAACACCCGGGCAATCATCGGCTCCATCCCCCGGCGCGTTGCCAGCTCTTTGCTAATCTCATAGAGCGCCATCAACTCGTCACGTTCCTGACCGGACGGCGTCGACGGCGGCTGTCGTGATGGTCCCTTGAGCACGTTCTCCCCCACAACGCAAAAAGGCGCCCCTTGCGGGACGCCCTCGTCACCGACCGGCCAGCAGCCGGCGCTCGATGGACAACAAAAAACGCCCTCCCCGGAAACCGGAGAAGACGCCATCGTCTTCTTCGCCACCTCATCGTGGCGAACGTTTTTACTTTATGTAAAGTCCCCGGCGGTTGTCAAGTCCTGGCCGACCGACAAATATGTCGCACTTCAGCCAAAAGTGCGCGCGCGATCGGCGGCCCCAGTCCCGGGCTTGGACGGTCCTTCGTCGTCGATAAATGAGGGCGCCGCTCGTTTGGCACACATGTTGCTTTCTCTTGAGGCAGTGCTGAGCCGTTCGTAACACCCATCTGCCAGTCTGGATCAGACACTCCAACAAGGAGGCACGCATGAAACCCTGTTTTCGCACGATTGGAGAAATTAAGATCTCCAATACACTTTCCACAACCGAAGACACCACGGCCAATGACGCCGCCATGAAGTTGCTGACGGCCGGATTTCAAGGCCTGCCGGTGCTGGACCATGCCGGCAAGGTCGTCGGCAAATTGACCGAGATGGACCTGCTCAAAGCCCTCAAGAGCGACCGGGACCTCACGCGGACGTTGGTGAAGGAGCTCATGGCTCCGGCGCCCCCCGTGGTCAGCATGGATACGCCGCTGGAGGTCGCGGTGGAGATCATGGACACCTGCCACCTGCTGCGATTGCCGGTCATGAACGGCCGTCACTTTGCCGGCAGCGTGACGCGCCATGATTTGCTGCGGGCCTGGATGGGCATGAGCTGGATCGATCACGACAGCCGGGTGACGCTGATCGGGTAAAAAGGGGCTGGTGCGCTAAGACCGGCTCAGCCGGAAGAGCCAGATCGCCAGCACGCCGGCCCCAACCGCCGCCACCCCGCTAACCCAGAGGGGAACGCTCCAGGTGCCGATGGTCACTGTAAAGCCGGTGAACAACCGAACAAGATGAACAAGCGCCACGATCCCGAAGATCGCAGCGGCGGTTTGAAGGCCAAGGTCTTTTCTAGGAGGCGGCATCGCTTTCACCCTTCATGTGATGTCGATAGTGTAGTGAGTCCAACGCTTCTTTACATATCCCGTTCACCCTGAGCTTGTCGAAGGGTGAAACATTTCAATGGACTCCGTTCATGGTTCGACAAGCTCACCACGAACGGACTGTAAAGATACTTATGACTCACTACAATAGCTACAACGCCATCACTTCCACTTGAAGCTTCTTTCGGCGGGCTTCCTCCACCAACTTTCCCAGTTTGCTTGCGATCGCAGGGCCGATCCACTCCTCCCCGCACTGGTCACAGACCATCGCCGGCACGTTTCGAATGATCACGACGCCAAAACCGAGGTCAACGCTGTACGTCGTTTTCCCAGGGGTCTTGCGTCCACCGCAGAGAGGGCATCGGCTCATCAAACTGTCTTTATTCATCTCCTTTTTCTCCTGGTCCTGAAATCAGGCTCAAAATGGTCGAGATCAGGTCAGATAGACACTCAGCATTCGATCAGCCCTGACCTACTTTCTTCGGTAAATCGGGCGGGACCGTAAAATGGAACGCCCGGCCAGATTTGAGTTTTTCCAAACAGCCCTTCGCCGCAAGCGTCAGCAAGTCCATTCGCGCCGTCTGATACGTGACGTTATGGGAGTTTTTATGCGACTCAATGGTATAGATGAACTCGGGATGTTTCAAGGCGTGTTGAATGAGCGCCCGTTGTCGGTAATTCATCCACGAGGTTTTCTTCAGGAGCAGAATCGTTTCTCGATATTGCCGCTGCTTCCGTCTAATGTACTCTTGCAGTTCTCGAATTGCCAGTCTGATGACCCTCAGGTGGTACACGATAAAATAGGTCAGGTCGTTGTCATCCTGTTCTGTGTAGAGAAATGCTTTTGAATATTGCTGACGAGAGCGCAAAAATATCCTGGAAATCGAGAGATACTCAAAGAGCCAGTATTTCTGCCGCAGCATCGACCAGTAAAACAACGCCCTGGCCGTGCGGCCATTGCCATCGACATACGGATGCAGATAGGCCAGCCAGAAGTGGAGAATGATCGCCCGGATCACCGGGTGAATAAAAACCTTGCCCTCCTGCTGATTCGCAAAATCGCAAAGCTGCTGAACTAATGCAGGCAGTTGCTCGGCAGATGGCGGGGTATGTAACACCTGCCCTTCCTGATCCATGACCTGGATCGGCTCATCTTTCGTTCGGAAGCGGCCCGCCGTGGCCGGATCGTCAAGCGTGTCTTCCGTCATCATGCGGTGAAATCGATTCAGCAAACCGACGCTCATCCGCTCATCGAGCGTTTCTTTGATGGCCAGGATCGTCTTGTAATTGTTGACGATCATCTGTTGTGAGCGATTCTGCGGTTTCTGATTCTTTCTCAACATCTCCTTGGCGACTTTGCGGGTGGTGACCGCACCCTCAATCTGGCTGGAGGCGATCGCTTCTTCCATCAGCGAGCTTACAATATATTGCTCTTTCGCCTCAGGGAGAAGATCGGCCCCTTCCAGCAGGTATCCGCCACCAACACTGTGATCGATCTGATGCAAATTTTCCATCGTGCTGTCCGGAAGCCAATAGCTAAAGAACCTCCCGCGAACATCAGGAAACGGCAGCGGCCTACGTGTATGCGACCGCAATAGCTTCAAAGCGCCCCAGAGGTCTTCAGGTGCAAACTTTTGATGCTGCGCTTTATATTTGAACTCCTCCCATGGCCAATATTCTTTGTTGGCGCGCTGGAAGATCTCCATCACCTCGCGCGAACTGACGATATCCTTAAAGAACTGTGGCCCCTTTGAAATCAGGAGTTTAATATCCGGTCCAGTCTCAGGAAGCTTCATGGCTCTCCATACTTAAATACTAATATAGTTTAAAATAGTAATATATGTATATCATGACATGCTAATATTTGTCAAATTAGTAATTAAAGCACGGCCTGAAGCTGCCGAATAATGCCTGCTTTTCAACGATATCGCGAAGCCATCGCCAGTTGCATTCATTTCGAGTCGGGCCGTAGAATGGGCTCGTGGCTCGACGAGAGAGCACGACGCATTCCCTCCCGCAAGCGCTGACGATCGCCACGTCGGATTCTGGCGGCGGCGCCGGCATTCAGGCCGACATTAAGGCGATGCAGGCCAACGGCGTCTTTGCGCTCTCGGTGCTGGTTGCGGTGACGGCGCAAAACACCAAAACCGTCACGATGGTCCACGCGCTGCCGCGCGACATCATCGAGGCGCAGATCGACGCCGTCTTCGACGATTTCGCCATCGGCGCGGTCAAGACCGGCATGCTCTTTTCGGCCGAGATCGTGAAGATCGTTGCGGACAAGCTACGACCATTGAAGGTCAATCATCTGATCGTCGATCCGGTGATGATCTCCAAAAGCGGCGTCGAACTGCTGAAACCCGATGCCATTGAAGAGATGACGCACGCGCTCTTCCCGCTCGCGTCCATCGTCACCCCAAATATCCACGAGGCGCAACGACTGGCCCGGATGACGATTGCCTCGCTGGATGACGCGAAAGAGGCGGCCCGCCGCATCCACCGCTTCGGCTGCCGGACGGTGCTGGTCAAGGGGGGCCATCTGCCGTCGGCGCCGGCCGTCGATCTGTTCTACGACGGGAAGAACTTCACCACCATCCCCGGCGAATTTATCGACACGCCCAACACGCACGGCACCGGCTGCACCTACTCGGCCGCCATCGCTGCGAACCTGGCCAAGGGCAAGCCGTTGATCGACGCCGTGACGACCGCCAAGCGCTACATCACCGAGGCGATCCGTCACGGCCTGGCCATCGGCCACGGCCACGGGCCGACCCATCATTTCTATTTTCTGCCCCCCGATCCGGTCTGATGGCCGCGCCCGCGCCGCCGTTGAACGGGTTGCGACACCTGGCCCTTAAGGTGATCAACATGGCCGCGTCGCGCGCGTTCTATGAAGGAACGCTGGGCATGACGGTGGTGTGGGAGCCCGACCCCGACAATGTTTATCTCAGTTCCGGCCTCGACAATCTGGCGCTGCACCAGATCCCGCCGGAGGAGCTGGCGCAGTATCAGCGCAACCGCGGCCAGTTTCTGGATCATTTCGGCTTCATCGTGCCGTCGCCGGCCGAGGTGGATGGCTGGCACGATCGGTTACGCGGGGCCGGCGCGACGATTCTGAAACCTCCCGCGCGCCACCGTGACGGTAGCGTGTCGTGTTATGTGGCCGACCCCGACGGCCACGCCGTCCAATTCCTCTACGAGCCGACGCTCAGCCGCCAGCGGCTCACTTCGACCAAGTCCTAGACGATTTCCGCAGTCCGTCGTGTATAATGGCCGACCATGTGGTGGACGGTCATTCTCCTCGGCGTCGTGGAAGGGTTGACGGAATTTTTACCCGTCTCTTCCACCGGCCATCTGATCCTCGCCGGCCATGTGCTGGGATACACGGGGGATGTCGCCAACACCTTCATGATCGCGATTCAACTGGGCGCGATTGTGTCCGTCATCGTCTATTATCGGACCAAGCTGGCCCGGGTGCTGGTCCAGAGCGTCGACAGCGGCCCGGCTCGGCGGCTGGTGCTGGGGGTCGGGGCGGCCTTTTTGCCGGCGGCGGCCATGGGATTGCTCACCCATCACTGGATCAAAACCTATCTGTTTTCAACCGCCACCGTCGCCTGGGCGTTGATCGTCGGGGGCGTGCTCATCTGGCTCATCGAGCGCTCTCACCGGCCGCTGGCCCCCGGCGACGTGGAGCAGACCACGCTGCGCCAGGCCGTCTGGATCGGAGTGGCGCAGTGCGCTGCGCTCATTCCCGGGATTTCCCGGTCTGGGGCGACGATCATGGGCGGCCTGCTGACCGGCATGAACCGGACGGCGGCCACGGAGTTTTCCTTCCTGCTGGCCATCCCCACGCTGGGAGCGGCGACGCTCTACGACTTTGTCTCCAATTACGAATTGTTCTCCCCGCATGATCTGACGCTGCTGGCGGTCGGCTTCACCGTTTCGTTCATCACCGCGTTGCTGGTCATCCACGGGTTGCTGGGGTACGTCAAACGCCACACCTTTATCCCCTTTGCCATCTATCGCATCGCGCTAGGAGTGATTGTGCTGGGCCTGGCGACGACCCGGGGCCTCTAGTGCCGGTAGTGGGTCAGTTTCACATTTGTCCGAATCAAAAATTAGGGACACGTCCCATTTTCGATGAGGCCCGCGCGGCAAACGGGAGAAAATGGGACGTGTCCCCATTTTTGCCCTGGGGGCAGCATGAAACTGACCCACTACCCTAGCGCCCCGCCGGTTTGCATTCGACCGATTCGACCGGTTATGATGACGATCACTCAATGAACACCACAAACGCTGTGGCCTCCGCGCGCCAGTCGTTCGAGGCCTTTCCCATTCCCCCGCAGGTGCTCGACGGCATCCGACGGGCCGGCTTTACCCAATGCACGGAAATTCAGGAGCGCACGCTGCCCCTGTCGCTGGCCGGCCAGGATGTCGCGGGACAGGCACAGACCGGCACCGGCAAAACCGCCGCCTTTTTGATCGCCATCTTCTCCAGGTTCCTCACCATGCCGCCCCCCCGAAAGGGCGGCCTACCCTCGCCCCGGGCGTTGATCATCGCGCCGACGCGGGAACTGGTGGTGCAGATTTTAAAGGACGCCCAGCAGATCGGCGCCGGCCTGCCCTTCCGGATGCACGCCGTCTACGGCGGCATCGACTACGAGAAGCAGCGGACCGAACTGGCCGCCGGGCCGGACATTCTGGTCGGCACGCCGGGCCGCCTGATCGATTACCTCAAGCAAAAGGTCTACGACTTCAAGGGACTGCAGATGCTCGTCATCGACGAAGCCGACCGGATGTTCGACATGGGATTCATCCAGGATCTCCGTTTCATGCTCCGCCGGATGCCCCCCTATCAGGTCCGCCAGTCGATGCTCTTTTCGGCCACGCTCTCGATGCGCGTCATGGAGCTGGCCTACGAGCACATGAACAACCCGGTGAAAATCGAGGTCTCGCCTGAACAGATCACGGTGGCCGCCGTTGAAGAATCGCTCTACCACATCGAACGAAGCAAAAAATTGTCGCTCCTGCTGGGGCTGCTCAAAACCCAGCCGTGGGAACGCATGCTCATTTTCGTGAACACCAAGCGGGAGGGCGAGTACCTCGCCGACCGGCTGAACCAGCATCAGGTTCACGCGCGGGCGATTACCGGCGATCTGCCCCAAAAACAGCGGCTGAAAGTCATCGAGCAGTTCCGCGCCAAAACGCTGCCGATCCTGGTGGCCACC
>CAZJRH010000099.1:0-2699 GCA_964548215.1 uncultured Nitrospirota bacterium | reverse complement strand
GGATATCAACATCATGACGGCCGAGGACCCGGTCGAATACAACCTGATGGGCGTCAATCAGGTGCAGATGAAGGAGGATATCGGGCTCAACTTCGCGGCCGCGCTGCGTTCCTTCCTGCGCCAGGACCCCGACGTGGTCATGGTGGGCGAAATCCGCGACTTCGAGACGGCTGAAATTTCCGTCAAAGCGGCCTTGACCGGTCACTTGGTGTTGAGCACGCTGCACACGAACGACGCGCCGAGCACGGTGAACCGGCTGCTGAACATGGGCATCGAACCGTTCCTGGTGGCCTCCTCCGTTATTCTGATCCTGGCCCAACGGCTCGTGCGCAAGGTCTGTACCGAGTGCAAAGAGGTGGAGAAAGTTCCGACCAAAACCCTGGTGGATATCGGCTTTCCCGCCGAAGAGGCTAAGAGCGTCGTCTGTCACCGAGGCAAGGGGTGCCCCAATTGCAGCGACACGGGCTATCGCGGCCGGATCGCGCTGTACGAGGTGATGCCGGTGGGGGAGGAGCTGCGCGAACTGATCCTGCAGGGCGTCTCCGCCGACGAGCTGAAAAAGCGCGCGATCAGTCTCGGCATGCGTTCGTTGCGCATGAGCGGCCTGGGGAAGATCAAAGAAGGTATGACATCCATTGAAGAAGTGGTGAACACCACCTTCGCGGACTGAGAGAAGGAGCCTATGGCCAATCTTGCGCAATTATTGCAGACGATGATCGAGAAGGGGGCGTCTGACCTGCACATCACGTCGGGCTCGCCCCCGCAGATCCGCATTGACGGCGACCTGGTGCCCATGAATCAGCCGGCCATGTCGCCGACCGAGACCAAGCAGTTGATCTACAGCGTCCTGACCGACAACCAGAAGCACCGGTTCGAGGAGGAGAATGAGCTCGACCTGTCCTTCGGGTTGAAAGGGCTCAGCCGGTTCCGGGCCAATGTGTTTCAGCAACGGGGCGCGGTTGGCGCGGCGATCCGGGTCATCCCGTTCAAGATCCTGACGTTCGACGAATTGGGCCTGCCGCCCATCGTCACTGAATTGGTCAAAAAACCGCGCGGCCTGGTGCTGGTGACGGGCCCGACCGGCAGCGGCAAGTCGACCACGCTGGCCTCGATGATCGATTTTATCAACAACGAGCGGCACGCCCACATCATCACGATCGAAGACCCCATCGAATATCTGCATCCGCACAAGAAGTGCGTGGTCAACCAGCGGGAAGTGAACCACGACACGAAAAGCTTCAAGACGGCGCTCAAGTATATCCTGCGCCAGGACCCCGACGTGGTGCTGGTCGGCGAAATGCGCGACTTGGAAACGGTGGAGGCGGCGCTGACGATCGCCGAAACCGGCCACTTGACCTTCGCCACGCTCCACACCAACAGCGCGGCGCAGACGATCAACCGGATCATCGACGTCTTCCCGCCGCACCAGCAGCCCCAGATTCGGTCGCAGCTCTCGTTCGTGATGGAGGGCGTGATATCGCAGAATCTGCTGCCCAAGGCCAGCGGCCAGGGACGCGCCCTGTCGCTGGAAATCATGGTGCCGAACCCCGCGATCCGGAATCTGATCCGCGAGGACAAGGTGCATCAGATCTACTCCACCATGCAGACCGGCCAGAACCAGTTCGGCATGCAGACGATGAACCAATCGCTGTGCGAGCTGTACGTCAAACGGCAAATCTCGTACGAAGAGGCGATCAACCATTCCAGCTATCCCGATGAGCTCATTTCGATGATCGAGCGGGGCTCGATGCAGGGGTCGGCGGCGGGTCGCGGCGGGTCGCGGCCGGGTCCCAAGGTCGCGCACGGATGAATCGGAACGGATCGTAAGGAGGCAGGGCCATGGCAACATTTGCCTATGTAGGTCGGACGCGGCAGGGAACCATCCGGAAGGGCGAGATCGTCGCCAAAACCCGCGATGAAGTCGTCGCCATTCTGCGCCGGCAGCAGGTGCTGCCGACCTCGATCCAGCAGAAGGCCAAGGATATCAAATTCTCGATCCCGGGCTTCGGCGGCTGGCCCGGCGACAAGGATCTGGCGATCTTCACCCGGCAGTTCTCGACCATGATCGACGCCGGTCTGCCGTTGGTGCAGTGCCTCGAAATTCTCTCGGCGCAGACGGAGAACAAAAAGCTCGCGGCCGCCATCGGCCAGTTGCGGGTGGACGTGGAGGGCGGTTCGACCTACGCCGAGGCGCTGAAAAAACACCCCAAGATCTTCGACGACCTGTACGTGAGCCTGGTGGCGGCCGGCGAGGCGGGCGGTATTCTCGACACGATTCTGAACCGGCTGTCAAAGCACATTGAGAAGACGATGAAGCTCAAAAAGCAGATTACATCGGCCATGGTCTACCCGGGGGTGATCGTGGCGGTCGCGGTCATCGTGGTGTCCGTGCTGCTGGTTTGGGTGATTCCGATATTTGCCCAGATGTTCAACGATTTCGGCGGCACGCTGCCGGTGCTGACACAGGTCGTTATTACCATGAGTAATTTCATGCAGAGCAATATTTTGTTGTTCATCGGCGGCGCGGTCGGCCTGTTCTTCGGCACCAAAAAGTGGTACGCTACGGCCAACGGCCGGTGGGTGATTGACCGGATGCTGCTGCAAGCGCCTGTCGTCGGCGACCTGATCCGCAAGGCCGCGGTCGCCAAATTCACCCGGACGCTGGGCACGCTGGTGAGCTCGGGGGTGGGCGATGAGCG
>CAZJRH010000098.1:0-9996 GCA_964548215.1 uncultured Nitrospirota bacterium | reverse complement strand
ACGAACCCCACCGACGGAGGGAGGATCCGGCTCCGCTTGATCGCCTCCGAAAAGCTCGCCCCTTCCACGACCTCCCGCTCCAGCCGCTCAAGATCGTCCCCCAGCAACCGGCTTCCGACCGCGCCCCGGACGACGCCGAGGGCCTGCGCCACCGGAACGCCCGAGGCGAGGAGCGTGCTCATGGTCCCGGCCCATCGGGCGACCATCTGCTTCTTGTGGAGGTCCCCGAGGACCGGGATCATGAAGAGCATCCGGTCCTTCATCCTCGCCCCTCGGTGGGTCGAGAGGAGGCGGAGGGCGATCAAGCCCAGAAGAGCGAGGCCGGGAAGGAGCGCCCACCCGTACTCCGTGATCGCCCCGCTGACCCAGAGGAGCGCCGCCGTCGGCCAGGGCAGGACGCGCTTCTCTTCCAGGAGAATCGCCGTCACCTTCGGGACGACGAAGGCGAGGAGGAAGACGAGCACCAGGATCCCGACCGACATCATGAGCGCGGGGTAGGTGAGGGCCGAGACCACGCGGTCGCGGATCTTCTTCTGCCTCGTGTAGTAGGCGGCGAGCTCGATGAGAACGCTGGGGAGTTCGCCCGCCTGGACCCCGGCCCGGACCACGTGGACGTAGAGGTCCGGAAAGTATCGGGGATGGGCCCCGAGCGCTTGGTCGACGTCCGCGCCTTCCCGCACGCGGGCGGCCACCTGCTCCAGGGTCTCCCGGAACGGCCTATCCTCCACTTGCCCCGCCAGGACTCCGAGCGCCTGCCCGAGCGGCACTCCCGCCCGGAGGAGGAGCGCCAGGTGCCGCGTGGTCTGGGTCAGGAGAGCCAGGCGCCGGCCGGACACGTTCAGCCAGGAGACGCTCCCCCTGGATTGTCCGGGGGACGCCTTCTCGGGCGCCGCCTGATCGACCCGATGGGCCAGGAGACCCCGGTCGCGAAGGACCGCCCGGGCATCGGCGGGCGACCCCGCCTCCGCGGTGCCGCTGGCGGGCCGGCCCTTCTGGTCGATCGCTTCGTATCGGTAAAGCACTCTTTACTCCAAGTCCATCTGGGTGACCGACCAGACCTCTTCCAAGGTGGTGAGTCCCGAGGCCACGCGGCGGAGCCCGTCCTTCCGGAGGGTCACGAAGCCCTTTGCGAGGGCCACTTTCTTCAGATCCCCCGCGGACGTCCGCCGGACCACCGAATCGCGAAGCTCGTCGGTGATGACCAGGAGCTCGAAGATCGCGGTCCGCCCCCGGAAGCCGCTTCCGAAGCAGGCCGGGCAGCCGCGTCCGAAGGCCGTCTCAGTACAACCGAGGTCCCTGAGATAGGCCAAATCCTCCTCCGACCATCCCCGGAGGCGCGCGGCAGCCAGGTCCAGGACCCGCATCTCCTTGCAATCCGGGCAGACCGTCCGGGCCAGCCGCTGGGCGAGAACGGCGTTCAGCGAGCTGGCCACCAGGTAAGGCTCGACCCCGAGGTCCAGGAGCCGCGTCACGGACGAAGGCGCGTCGTTCGTGTGGAGGGTCGAGAAGACGAGATGGCCCGTCAGCGACGACTGGATAGCAATGGTCGCCGTCTCAAGGTCGCGGATTTCCCCCACCATGATGATGTCCGGGTCCTGCCGGACGATGGAGCGGAGGCCCTTGGCAAACGTGAGGCCCTTTTTCGCCGACACCTGGGTCTGCGTGATCCCGGGGAGCTGATACTCAACGGGGTCTTCCAGGGTCAGGATATTGAGCTCGGCCGAGTTGAGCTGGGAGAGCATCGCGTAGAGCGTCGTCGTCTTCCCGCTTCCGGTCGGGCCGGTGACGAGAATGATCCCGTGCAGGAGTTCCAGGATGCGGCGCACGCGGACAAGATCCCCCGGAGCGAATCCCACGCCTTCCAGCGAAAGGAGCCCGGTCGACTTGTCGAGAAGCCGCAGGACCACCCGCTCGCCATGCTGGCTCGGGAGCGTCGCCACGCGGAGATCGATCCGCCGGTCGCCCACGCGCACGGTGACCCCTCCATCCTGCGGGAGCCGCCGCTCGGCGATATCCATCCTCGCCATCACCTTCACGCGGCTGGTCACACCGTCCTGGGCCTCTTTGCGGAGGACGACCCGCTCATAGAGGACGCCGTCGATCCGGAACCGGACCCGGAGGCCCGATTCCCCGGGTTCCAGATGGATGTCGCTCGCCCGCTGCCGGATCGCCTGAAGGAGCATCGCGTGCACCAGCTTCACCGCCGGCGCCTTGTCGTCGAGATCGAGCACGTCCTCCGCCAGGACCACCTCCAGGGCTCCCTCCTCGGGGGACACTTCGCTTGCCACCTCGGCCACCTCCTTGGCCTCGGCGTGATACGATCGGTTGATGAGCTGGAGGACCTCTCCTGGATCTGTAAGGGCGATCCGGACCTCACGATCGAGCTTGTAGGCCACCCGATCCGCGGCCCAGAGGCACTCGGGCTTCCCAAGGGCCACTACGTACGCCCCTTCCCGCTCGCCGAGAGCGACCACCGCATACTCCCGGGCGAAGCGGAGGGGAATCCTCTCCAGGAACTCGCGAGGCACGACGGCCCGACCGAGATCAAGATCGACGGGAGGCGCGCTCATTTGTGGGGCTCCTTCGGGAGATCGAAGGGGATGGGAGCTTCCTTCGCCTCGGGGCCGCCTTGAGGCTCGAAGGTCTGTCCGACCGCCCCCTCGATCCGCGACCCCCTCGTGAACGCCCGGACGTCCCGAACCTTCTCCCGGGAGGCGTTCTTGAGATCCGAGAATCCGTCCATCATGAGGATGCGCGGACGGACGAAGAGGTAGAGCCGGCTCTTCGTGATGCGCTGCGTCGTGTGGCTGGTCAGGTAGCCCAGAAGTGGGATGTCCATCAGGATCGGGATCCCCGTCCGCGTGTCCGTCACGGCATCCCGAGTGAACCCTCCCATGATCGCGGTGTAGCGGTCCGGGACGGTGATCATGGTGTTCACGTTGTTCGAGATCTTGGGAGGGGGCACGCCCGAGGTGCCGGAGGACCCCGTGAACTCCTCGAAGGACTGGGTGATCTTGAGGTTGAGATACCCTTCCGGGGAGATCTGGGGAGTGATGTTGAGCGTGGTGACCGCTTCGGCAAAGCCTGCAAAGGAGGTGGTCGTCGTCGCGGTCCCCTGGGAGGTCGCGATGGTCGGTTCGCTGACCTTCGTCGTAAAGCTCGCTTGCTCGTTGTCGTTTACGAGGAGAAGCGGCTGGGAAAGGATATTCACGTTCGCCTTGGTCGCGATCGTCTTGAGCAGCACCGATATGTCGTCGGGTTTCAGATACCGGAGGGCCCCGCCTGTAAAGGCGGCGAGATTCTGGACGTTCGGGAATCCCGCCCCTTTCGTGTCTCCTTGCGTCCCCTGACCGAAGCCGCTTCCTCCGTTCATCCGGGCGCCGCTCCTTAGCGTGTCCTCGAAGAGGATCTCGACTCCGCTTTCCAGCGAGTCATCCCCGGTCACCTGGATGATCGCCACCTCGATCAGGACCTGTCCCTTCCGCTTGTCGAGGTTTTCCAGGATCTTCCTCACCTCGTCCTGGATGGCCTGGGTGCCGATGACGACAAGCGTGTTCTGCCCGTCCAGGGCCACGATCTCGGTATCCGTGCCCGATGGCCCCGTCACAGTGGACCTCCTGGGCTGGAACCGGGCCTCCCCTGAGCGAGCGGGCGCGGGTTCTGTCCGCCCGGCTTCTTGCTCCGTGGGAGGAGGGCCCTTCGGAGCCATCGGAGGGCCGCCGGCCAACTCCCGGACAGGCCGATCCGCGAGGGGCCCTGTCTTTCGCGGAGCCTTCCCCTCTTCGTCCGACTCGCGGATGGCCACCGCGAGGCCCAGGAGCTGCCGGACGATGTCGACCACATCGGAGACGGGGACATTCTTCAGGCGGTAGTACCCCGTCAGGCGCTTCGCCTGAGGAAGCTCGCGGTCGAGTTCCTTGAGGAAGGCCAGGGCGCGATTCACTTCGCCCTGGAGACCCACCAGGTGGAGGGTGTTCAGACGCTCATCAAGGAGCGTGACCAGCTTCTCCCTTCCCGGCTCTCCCGAGGAGACCTTCTCCATCGCCTGCAGGAACTCGGTCAGCTGGGCCTTCGCCTGACCGGCCTGGGCCTGGGTGAGGGTCACCACGGAGGAGACGATCGCCTCTCCCGCCACGTCGACCATCGAGAGAATCTTCTCCACCCGAACGATGCTGGAAGCCACATCCGTCAGGAGGAGGACATCGGAGTTGGGCACTTGGTGGGCTGCGCCCGTCCCGCTCAGCGTGGGAGTGATGATCGCCATCGCCCTGGCTGGCGAGAGGTGCTTCGGAGTGACCAGGTAGAATATCGGCGAATCGCCCGCGGGGATGGCCTCGCCGCGGGCCAGGACCGGTTGCGAGCCGGGTTCCTTGGCCGCCTGGGCGGCCTGGACGATCTTGACCAGGTTCAGGTTCTCGACCTTGACGGGGACGTGGGCGAGGCCGTGCATGAGGCAGATGGATTGGAAGACCCGGTAGAACTCGTCCGGAGTGATGGCGCTCTCGGACTGGAGAGTGACTTTCTTCCCTTTCAGCAGCTGGTCCTGATAGAGAAAGCTCTTCTTCGTCGACTTTTCCACCTGCTTGGCCAGCTGGTCGAGTTCGACGTCGACGAAATTGACCTTCACCTTCTCATCCTGGCGCGCGGCCGCGTCCTGCTGGAGGATCCCCAAGAAAGCGGCGAGAAGCACCGACGTCAGGAGGGCTCGCGTCATTCGATTCATTGTTCGGGCATCTCCGGTTCTGTCGGGGGATTGACGGCCGCCGAGGGATCGACCTCTTCCACTCCCGTGAAGGCGAGAATCCAGTGCTTCCCGTCGTACTCGACGAGAACCGAATCGGTGATGCGGGCCACCCGGGCGCCGGACGTGGCGATCAAGTCGCCCGGCTTGTAGCTCTTCGACTGGCCGCCCGGGACGAATTCGATGATGGCTTCGGAGACCGCCTTCTCCCCCCGGTCGACGATCCCGGACAGGCGGAGTAGCGTCTCAAGAGGCGGTTTTGGAGGCGGAGCGGCCCGGGGAGCGGAAGGCGGGGGGATCGCCTTGGTCATCCTCTTCTTCGCGAGAGCGAGGGCATCCTGCATCCTCGCGTCGGGCGGGGCACCTGTTCCCTGCGTCGGGGAAAGAGACTCCTCGAAGGCAGGCATCGGAGATTCCTTGGCCAGAAGAGCCCGGGAGATGAGGAAGAGCGCCCCTGCCTCAAGGAGGAGAGCCGCCGCCCAGAGGGACCTCGACCAGACTCGCTCCCCCCTCGGGCTCATGGGAGGATCTCCTCAAGGGCGAGCTTCTGGAACTCCCGATGAAAGGGTTCTCCGCTCCTCGTCACCCGCTGGACCCTGAAGAAGACCCAGGCTTCGCGCCGGCGATCGCCTCCCGTATGGGCCTGGATCCGGGCGGCGAAGCATGAACTCTGCGTCGTCACCCATTCGCTCACCAGGGAGTAGAGGTTTCGAGTGATCCTGGGTTGACCGCCCAGGAACGTCCGTTCGACCACACCGTCGACGAGTTCGAGATCCTTGGGCTCTCTGAAAGGGGTGTCAGCGCCCTTCTCGCCCTCTCCTTTCCCGCGGTATCGGGCGATCCGCTCGACGATCCTTCGGTCGAAGTCCTCGCCGAGAGCGTAGAGAACGGCTTTCGGGGCCGTATTCAGATTGATCTTTCCATCCCCAAAGCAGGTGAGATAGCGGGAGAGGCCGTCCTTTCCGAAGACCAGGGAGGCCTCGAGCCCGGCGTCGCGGAGACCATCGAGCGTGAGGAGCGGCGCGGGCCGAGGTCCCGGGATCTTCGCATCCTTCGAGCCGAGCCCAAGGCGGCCGAGGACCGCTCGCTTCAGTACTTCCGAGCGCGCCGCTCCCTCCGGATTCTCCCCTGCCAGGTATTCGAAGAGGCGCACCAGCATCGGTCTCACGCGGGCGCCTTCGTCCGGGTGGCTGATCGCGCGCGCGATGTTGATCTTCCCGCTCTCGTCGCTGATGCGAACTACCCCAGCTTCCTCGGGCAGGAGTCTGAAGGACACCTCCTCGTTCCACGAATCGCCCCAGGAGTCCCAGGGCTCCGCCTTGGACTCGGAAAGAAGCCCCCGGGCGACCTCGGCCCCGGAATCGAACAGCCTCCTGAAGGAGGCATCCCGGAGAGTCCGCGCGGCGCGCATGGACCCGACGTTGGCCCTCGAGGCAAGTTCCACCGCCAGGATCGAAAGGACCGCCACGACCCCTAGAACGAGGAGAAGGACGGCTCCCCGTTCGCGCTTCCTCATGGCTTCGCCCCCGGCTCCCGCTCGGAAAGATGGCAGAGGACGATCTCAGCCTCTTCGTAGACGCCGGTGGTCGTCCTGGAGGGTTTCAGATGGATCTCCTTGACCTTCGCCCCGCCGCCTTCGGCTTCAAGCCGGGCGAGGAACGGGACGAACTTCCCATGGTCCGCCTGCACCACGCGCGCCAGGACCTGCTTCTCACGACGCCCCTTCCCGAGCTCTCGTTCACTCTCGGAGAGGAAGGCGACGGTGATCCCTTCCTTCTGGGCGACTTCCTGGACCAGGCTTTTGAGGAGGACTGGGCCGGATCGGGACGACGCGCCCCCAAAGGTGTGGAGACCTCCCAGCTTCCTCGCCTCCTGCACATCCCGCCGTAGTGAGTCGAGCGAGGAGCGGGCGGCCTCCATCCCAAGAGCGCTCCGAAGTGCAAACCATCCCGCGCCAAGGGGGGCGAGCAGGACGAGCAGGAAGGCGACCTTTCGAAGTCTTCGCATGTCCCCCTACTTCCCCTCTCGCGGGACCCGGTCTCGGGCGTCGATCCGGAGCCGCACCTGGACGTCCTTCTCGCGCGCCTCGTATTCCCCCCGCACCAGGATCCCTTCCGACTGGTTGAGGCCCTTCTCGAGGATGCCGGCGTTCTTCAGTTTGTCTCCCGGCGCCACCGGGAGGGTCGCGACCAGCTTCCCCCCTTCCGGGGAGAGGTCCAGACTCTCAAGCGTCATCCCGAGAGTCTCCACGTCCGGCAGGCCCTTCCCGATCTCCGACCAGAGAGAGAGGGCCGAGGGGACGACCGCATCGCCTGGCTGCGCGCCTGACTCACGGAGATGGGCACGCATCGCCTGGAGGAGCCCTCCCTCCTTGGGCGCACGAGCCGGCCAATGCCTCTTCCAGAGGTCGCTTTCAAGGGCCCGGACTGCGACGAGATGCCTTTCCGCCTCGGCCCGCTTCGACTGAAAGTGGATGCCCAGGGCCAGGAGGAAGAGGGTCGCGGCGGCGGCGAGGCCCACGAGGGGAGTCCGAAGGCGCTCCAGGGTACGCCCCGGGGCTCCAGGAAGGCCTCGCAGCGCATCCGGAACCCGGTCCGAATCCGCAAGAGCGGCTGCGAACGCGGGCGCCAGAGCGCTTGAGATGCTCGTACCTTGCCAGGGGATGCCGTTCCCTTCCCCCGCTCGTTCCTCCCCGCAGTCGATGGGAAAGGACCTCCACCCGGTCCGAACCTCGCCCCTCTCGATCGAGATCTCTTCGCCCCCAAATCGGACCACCAGCGGGGTCTCATCCGTGAAGGTGTCCGCCAGGGCGGCTGGAAGGGAGGTGATTCTCGAGAGCCGCGACCCCCGAGCGGACGCGACACGCTGAAGAGCAACCAGGAGATCGGTCCTGAGCGCAACTGCGACGATCGAACGGTCGTTCTGGCGAACATCGAGCGAGAGGGTTTCAAGCGTCTCGCCGGCACACCGGGCTTCGCAGAGGACGGCGGCCAGTTTTGCGGCCGCACTCTTTGTCAGCTCCTCGGGGAGGTCCCACGTATCCGAGCAGGCGAGCTCTCCGGCGGAGAGAGCCAGCGAGACGGGGGTTCGCAGGTACTCGACCGGCAGGACGCCCAGGAGTGCCTCCAGGCAGTCCGCCGCGGAATCCCCCGGGATTCTTACCTGTTCCCGTTGAAGGAGAATGGAGCACGCGCTCCGCGCTTTCTCCACGACAAGGAGAGAAGCCCATCGTCTCCCAATCGCGATTCCAACCCGGATATCCACGTTTCCTATTCCCCCAAGTCAGAGAGTGCCAAGGCACCCCACGTGAGGCTCGGAACGAACGTGCTCGAGGTCCCTCACCGCGGTCTTCCTCCACCCGCTCGACCCGGAATCCCGGCGGCATTCATCGGATCGTAACCCTGCGCGTGCCCTCGAGGGTCCATGGACCCGAAGCCATTTGGACGGCCCACGCCGGGCATCGAGGGATCGCCCGCGTGGTTCCCGCGCGTAACCTGCCGATTGGCGATCTCGGACATGACCTGCGAGAGATCCTCCTGGGAGGGGTCACCCTTAAGCGACTTCCTGAGCGACAGGAGGGCACCCGTCCAGTTTCCCGCCCGGTGTTCCATGAGGCCCAGTTCGCGAAGAATCCTGGGGTCGTCCTTCTTGATCTCCAACGCGCGCTGGAGATGGGACACGGCCCTCTCATGCTGCCCCAGGCGATCAAGACACTTGGCAATTACAACCAGTGAAGCGACATCATCGGAACCGGCTTTCAAGAGCTTATCGAACAATTCCCGCGCGGCGCCCAGACGGCCTCGCTCGAAAAGCACCTTGGCGAGCAGGAGATTGAGCTCTCGATTGCCTGGGTCAGCCTTCAGCCCCTCGCGGAGGAGCTCCTCGGCGCGCGCAAAGTCTTCCTCCGCCAAGGCGCACTTGGCGAAGGCGAGCTGGGAGGGGTCCCTCCTCTCCCTGGACTCTGGTCCCCTCGCTCCCAGGAGAATCCCCCCTGCCCCGATGGCCACGAGAGCTGAAATCCCCAGGAGCGATACCAGGAGAAGCCCCTTCCTACCCCTTCTCTCGTTCATGCTTCACTCCTTCGGTCGTATGGATCGCAATGCCAGTTCCTGCATCTTGGCCCGGACGGACTCCATCTTCCGCACGACACGGGTCGGATGAAGAAGGCAGTCGCTCGCCCCCATGCGCTTCCACTTGGCCGCGACTCCCGGCCCCCACTCCTCGGTCAGGACGATCACGGGGCTTTCGATCTCGTCCAGAAGCTCCTGGAGGAGCTTGGCCGCCCCACCTTTCGGATAGGCGATCGGCTCGGAGAGGAAGACCGCCGTTGTGGCAAAGCGCTTGGCGTAGCGGACTACTTGGCGGGGATTGGGAACCGCGACGTAGAACCACTCCTCGTTCGCCCGTTCAAGGAACCTCTGGGTCGCCTCGCGATCGTCATCCGCCAGGATGAAGATGGGAACGAGAGGGTCATCCAGAACCTTTCCGCTGGGCATTGGGGATATGCCAGCGCAAGTATCGTGCCAGCGGTGAAACCGCATTCAGGAAGTGCACGTGAGGTCTGAAGTGTCACCTTCTCATGTCACCTACACATGTCACCTTGACACAAGGATTTACACACTCCGGACGAGCTGGTGCTTCCGAATGAGATCGTAGAGCCGCTTCCGGCTCATCCCCCCTCGACGTGCGGCCTCAGCGACGACCCATCCGGACTCCTGAAGAAGTCGGTCCACCTCCTCCGTGGTCCAACTCCTGACCCCGCTCTTTCGGGAGGACACACCCCCCGGCGAAGAAGGGGCCCCCAGGACGGAGGGCGGGAGGTCTCCGAGATCGATCACCTGAAGCACGTGATCGGCGACCAGATTCTCAGCCAGATTGCGGAGCTCGCGCACGTTGCCGGGCCAGCTGTGGCGCAGGAGGGCCTCCTTCGCCGCGCGGGTGACGCGAGGAGGGGGCCGACCCACTTTCCGTGAGTACGCGTCCAGGAAGAGATCAAGAAGGATCGGAAGATCCTCGATCCGCTCTCTGAGCGGAGGGATCTGGAGGGTCATCACGTTCAGGCGAAAATAGAGGTCTTCCCGGAACCGGCCTTCCCGCATGAGCTCCTCGAGGTCCGCGTTCGTCGCGGCGATGATGCGGGCTTCAACCTTCCGGGTATCGGGACTTCCGACTCGCCTGTAGGTCTTGTCCTGAAGCAGCCTGAGAAGTTTCGGCTGGACTTCAGGTGGGGCGTCTCCGATCTCGTCGAGAAACAG
>CAZJRH010000097.1:0-8132 GCA_964548215.1 uncultured Nitrospirota bacterium | reverse complement strand
TGCTGCGTGATGGTGCTGCCGCCGCGGTAGAGCCGGCGCTCCTTCCAGTTGCGCTTCAGCGCGATCCGGACGGCCTCCCAATCGATGCCCTGGTGCCGGTAAAAGTTGGCGTCTTCGGCGACGACGACGGCGTGCCGCAGCGCGGGCGAGATCTGCGGGAGCGGCGTCCAGACGATGGAACGGGATCGAATGCCCTTGGCCTCGCGCTGACGCATCATGGCGGTGCGTTCGGGACGGCGCTCGGCGAATTCACCGCCGTCTGGCAGCGTGACGTACCATCCGATGCCGGCCGCGGCCAGGCCCGCGCACAGCAGGCCGGTCCATCTCAGCGCGCGGCGGTTCACGCCGGGTTATTTGCCTTCTTGATGGCCGGAACGGTGGGTGAAGTAGAGCGCCAGCGCGACGAACAGGATGCCGCCGCCCAGATAGAGGATGTTGAGCGGCTCCTCAAAGGTGGTGTGGACGACGTTTTTGAAGAAGGTGACGATCAGGATCATCAGCACCACCTTGGCCAGCCGGTCTTTCAGATCGTCCAGCGTTTTGATCAGCAGGATCTTGGAGCTGTTGTGGCTGTCCTCATCGGCCTGGTCGATCTTGCTGATGAACAGTTCGTAGAGTCCCAGCGCGAAGATCAGCAGCACGGTGCCCAGCAGAAAATCGTCCACGGCGCCGATCACGTGGCTGATCACCATGCCGTGGAAGGCGTCATAACTGTCCGGGCTGTTGCCGGTGGCGTAGGCGAGGACTTTGGCGACCAGCGAGAAGACGTCGATCGTGGCGACGGCAAAGAGAATGAAGGCGGAGATCAGGCTGGCGATCACGCCCGTCAGCACGATCAGGCGGCTTCGCCAGAGGAAGGCTTCAAACCACCGCTCCACGCCGCCCATGACCCGCGCCGTATGTGATTTTTCAGTCATTGTGCAGCCCGCTCAACAGCGCGCCATCATAGATGATTTCTCGGGCCAGCGTCAATGCGAGTCGGCGGGGGCATCGGGTCCTGGCTGAGCGGTGAGTCGGAGATAGAGGAAATAGGCGATGCCCAGCACAAGAACCAGTCCGACGAACCACCACAACCGGTCATGCAGGACCTGGATCATCCGGGCCGGGTCGTCGAGCAATTGGGGCTGGTCGCCCAGCACGCGCATGCCGAACCAGGCCAGGATCGAGCACCAGAGCGCCGAGCCGATGACGGTCATGATGCTGTAAACGCGAAAATTCATCCGGATAATGCCGGCGGGAATGCCGATCAAATGGCGCACGACGGGAAACAGGCGCGCGAAGAAAATGCCGCCGGCCTCGTAGCGCTGGAGCCACCGCTCGGCATGCAGCAGCTTGGCCTCGGTGATCATCAGCCAGCCGCCGTGGCGGAGCAGCAGCGGCCGTCCGAGCCATCGCGCGGCCCAATAGGTGATCGCCGCGCCCAGATAGCTGCCGACGGTGCCGGCCAGCACCACGCCCCAGAGGCTGTAGCGCCCCTGGGCGGCCCAATAGGCGGCCGGCGGAATGACCAGCTCGCTGGGGACCGGGAAAATGGAGCTTTCCATCGCCATGAGCACAACGATTCCCAGGTAGCCCCAGTCGTGGAGCCATTGAAACCACATCACAATGAACGCGTGCATGGGGTTGATGCTACAAAAAGTTCGATGGAATGACAACTACAATAAAAAAACGCCAGGGGCGGGGTTACACCCGCCCCTGGCGATGTCTATCCGATTCCGCGGTTAGTGGCGAGCGCGGCCGGGCCAAAATGTTTTCAGCTGCGGTTCGTCCATTTTGGGTTCAAACCTCGGCGGTTTGTTTTCGGTTATGGACTCGCCAACATAGGCAACCCAGCCGACTAGGCCAATCATTGCAGCGATTGCCAGCGCGATATTACCCCAATCTGTTTGTAACATGGCGTTCTCCTCCTTCACGCGCGATGTGTACTGCACCGCTCAGGAGGCTCCGATAAAACAGCCCTGCGTCACCGGACGACGAGGGCTGATACTGGAAGCCGCTTCGGCGGCCGTCCCACCATGCCCCATCATATCGATGGAGGGTTAGGTCGACGGCTTTGCGCCCCGGCCTTTCGAACCGGGTTGCCCTTTCGGTGGCCTTCTGAGAACTATTCAGTTGTCGATCTTGAGTTTAGCTGATGGCCGGGGCGTGTCAAGCGGGGGGAAGGTATTTTGACACTCACTTTTTATCGATCTGGGCTCGTTGCAATCGGCCTGAAAAATCTCGATAAATCACCTTCCACTTGGTGTACAGGTCCAGCGCGCCGCCCCGGCCGCCCGCTTCGCGCGGGCCGCTGCCGGTCCCTTTGGTGCCGCCGAAGGGCAACTGGATTTCCGCGCCGATGGTCGACGCATTGACGTAGACTAGGCCGGTATCGAGCTCCCGTTCGGCCCTGGCCGAGGCGTTGACGTCCTGAGTGTAGATCGACGCGGAGAGGCCGTACACGGTGTCATTGGCAAGCGCGAGGGCTTCATCAAAGCGCCGGATCTTGAAGATGCAGACCACCGGCCCGAAAATCTCCTCCCGCGCGATCCGCATCGCGGGCGTCACGTCGGTGAAGATCGTCGGCTCGACAAACCAGCCGCGCTTGCAGTCCCCCGTCCTGCGCGGCCGGCCGCCGTGGAGCAGCGTGGCGCCTTCTTTCCGGCCGATCGTGATGTACTGGAGGACTTTTTTGTATTGCGCCTCGGAGACAAGGGGGCCCATCTGCGTGGCGGGTTTCATGCCGTCGCCGAGCCGCAATCGGTCGGCCGCCCTGGTGAAGCGGGCGACAAACCAATCATAGATCGGTTCCTGCAGGATCAGCCGGCTGGCCGCCGTGCAGCGCTGGCCGCTCGTGCCGAAGCCGCCCCAGATCGCGCCCTCGATGGCCAGATCGAGATTCGCGTCGGCCAGGACGATAATGACATTCTTGCCGCCCGTTTCGGTCGAAAAGGTCTTGTGCGCCGCAGCCGCCATCGCCTCGACCCGGCGACCCACGGCTGCGGAGCCGGTGAACGAAATGCCGTCGACGCCGGGGTGTTTCACCAGCGCCTCGCCGGTCTTGCCCATGCCGTGCACCAGATTGACCACGCCCGGCGGCAGGCCCGCTTCGGCCAGCGCCTCCACCATCCTGGTCGCGCAGGCGGGCGTCTCCTCGGCCGGTTTGAGCACGACCGTGTTGCCGGCGATCAGCGCGGGAAAGAGTTTCCAGGCGGGGATGGCCGTCGGAAAGTTCCACGGCGTGATGCAGCCGAACACGCCGATTGGGACCCGGACCGACTTGGCGTCCTTATTCGGCAATTCCGACGGCACCGTCTCGCCCGAGAGTCGCCGCCCCTCGCCGGCCATGTAGTAGGCCATGTCGATCGCCTCCTGCACGTCGCCAATCGCTTCGGGCAGGACTTTTCCCATCTCCCGGGTGACCAGCTTTCCCATCTCGGTTTTGCGCCGGCCCAGCAACTCGGCGGCCTTGAAGAGCAGCTCGCCCCGGCGCGGGGCAGGAATGCGCGACCAGACGGGGAAGGCCTTGCGGGCCGCCGCGACCGCGGCGTTGACGTCGGCCGCGTTGGACTCGGGCGCGATCGCAACGATCTCGTCCGTGCGGGCGGGGTTCACGCTCTTAAACGTGCGACCGGAGTGGCTCTCCACCCAGCAGCCGTCGATGTAATTTTTCAGGTGTTCAGCCATGGCCAAATCCTACTCCATTTTCTGGGGATGGGCAACTGCGCCCGTTTTTAGCTTGACGTGGCGTTTGGCATAGACTAGAATTCTGACCAATATCGGCTGGAGGCACCATGCGCAAAACCTATCCATTGGCGGAAGCGAAAAAACACTTGTCGGGCCTGGTGAAAGAGGTCGATCAGAGCTATGATCGCATCATCATCACCAGGAACGGCATTGAAAAGGCGGTGTTGTTGAGCGTGGACGAATATGCCGGGCTTATTGAAACGCTTGATCTGCTCTCGAGCAAGGAGGAGCGGGCTGCTGTTGCCCGGGCCAAGCGGCAGGTCCGGCGGGGTCAGACCATTTTGCTCGAAGCGTTTAAGAAGAAGATGAGCCGGGCGTGAGCCTGGTGGTTCGCCTCTCGCGGGAGGCCGAACACGATCTGGTCGCCCTTTCCCGGGCTGATCGGAGCCTCTACCAGCGCATCCTCCGGAAAATCGAATCGCTTGTGGATGAACCGACGGCGGGCAAGCCGCTGGTCGGCAATCACAAGGGGGAGTGCTCGCTACGGGTCGGCGATTACCGGATCATCTACGAAGTCCACCCGGCTCGTAAGACCGTCTTCATCCTGACGGCCAAACATCGCCGGCACGTCTATTAGACTATCGTGCTCCTCCCCACAGCTCCGCCAGCCGTTTGTCGCGGCCGCAGTTGAACCGGTAGAACTTGTAGCGGACGGGATTCTTGGTATGGAAGTCCTGGTGATAATCTTCGGCGGGATAAAAGGTGGCGGCGGGCGCAATCTGCGTGGCAATCGATGCCTTGAACGGTTTGGTCCGGTCGAGTTCGGCCCTGGATTGTTCCAAGAGCCGTTTTTGCCCGTCGTCGTGGTAGAAGATCGCCGTCCGGTACTGGTCGCCCACATCGCAAAACTGCTTATCCTTGGTGGTCGGGTCGATGCTGCGCCAAAAGACCTTCAAGAGATCGGCGTAACTGACCTTGGCCGGGTCGAAGATGATCTGGACCGCCTCGGTGTGGCCCGTGCCGCCGGCGGAGACTTCCTCGTAGGTGGGATTTTTGACGCGGCCGCCGGTGTAGCCCGACGTGGTCGAGATGACGCCGTTGACGTGGTCGAAATCGCTCTCCACGCACCAGAAGCAGCCGCCGGCGAACGTGGCGGTTTCCGTTCGTGGCGGCGTTTGGGCCGAAACGGAGCCGGTCAGCGCCAGCGTGACGGCGGCCAGCAAAAGCGCACTGCGAAGAGATGTCATGACCGTTCCATTGTAAAGCGCCGCCAGGGCAATGGCAACTGTTGATCGCCCGTTGATCCGTCTCCCGCCGCATGCTAGAGTGGGCCCGTTTCCCACCGCAGGAGGGTTTCCCATGGTGACCTACATCACGCTGCTCAATTTCACCGAGCAAGGCATCAAGAACGTGAAGCAGACCGTGCAACGGGCCAAGGCATTCGAGGAACTGGTGAAGAAGCATGGCGGAACGACGAAGAGTCTCTACTGGACGCAGGGCGCCCATGATCTGGTCGCCACGATCGAAGCGCCCAACGAAGAAACCGGCCTGGCGATCCTGCTGACGCTCGGCTCGATGGGCAACGTGCGCTCCCAGACGCTACGGGCGTTCACGGCCGATGAGATGCAACGAATCGTCGGGAAGATGTCATGACCCTGCGGGTGATTGGCTGGTCACTGATGTTGTTCGTGAGCGTGCTGGCGCTGACGGGTTGTCGGGGAGAATCGGCGCCCGCGGACGCCGGCTCGAATCCCGCCGCCACCCCCGCCGCGGCCGCGCCCCCAGCCGCATCGACGGCCACGCCGGCCGAGTTTGCCGGCGGCGAAGCCCTCTTCACCGCCAACTGCGCGCGCTGCCACGGGGGGAAGGCGACCGGCGCCAATCAAGGCCCGCCGCTCATCCATAAAATTTACGAACCCAGCCATCATGCCGATGTAAGTTTCCAGCTCGCCGTGCGCAACGGTGTGCGGCCGCATCACTGGAAATTCGGCCCGATGCCGCCGATTCCTGGCGTCGGCGAGGCCGACGTGAATGAGATCATCGGCTACGTTCGCTGGCTCCAGCGCCAGGCGGGGATTTTTTAGGATTGGGTTCCGTTGATCTGACGGCGCTCCTGCCCCGGATTGTCACGCTGGCCGAGCAGGCCGGCGTCCTGATTATGGAGGTCTACGAACAGACCGACCCCGGGGTGACCTATAAGGCCGACGATTCCCCGCTGACGCACGCCGATCTGGCGTCCCACCAGGCGCTGGTCGACGGTCTTCGGGCGCTCACACCGGACTGGCCCGTCCTCTCCGAGGAGTCGCAGATGGTCCCCTATGAGCAGCGCCGGTCGTGGGCGCGCTACTGGCTGGTCGACCCGCTGGATGGCACGAAGGAATTTATCAAACGACGGGATGAGTTCACCGTCAACATCGCGCTGATCGAGGGCGCCGCTCCCGTGCTGGGTGTGGTCTATGCGCCGGCGCTGCAAGCGCTCTATTCCGCCGCGCGGGGGGCGGGGGCCTGGAAGCGGCAGGCGGGACAGCCGTCCGAGCCGATCCGCGCGGGTGATTATCGCGCCGGCGGGGTGAAGATGGTCGTCAGCCGGTCACACGCCGGCCCGGCCATCGACAACCTGATCCGGGCCGTCAAACCGGCCGACTGTGTCGACGTCGGCAGCTCGCTGAAGCTTTGTCTGGTGGCGGAGGGCCGGGCGCATCTCTATCCCCGGTTGGGACCGACGATGGAATGGGACATCGCCGCGGCCCAGTGTGTGGTGGAAGAAGCGGGCGGCTCCGTGACTGATTTGTCCGGCCGGCCGCTGCGCTACAACAAGCCGGCGCTGGAAAACCCCCATTTTGTCGTCTGCGGCGATCCGCCGTTTCCGTGGCATGAATATCTTTGATAGCTTTAACAATCCAAAATGGAGGAGATCATGACAGCATTGCGAAAAGTGTCCCTGCTGACTGTGTTTGCAATGACCCTGCTTGGCGGGTTTGTGGCCGGCGCGCAGGATCAACCGGCCCACACCATGATGACGGCCGCCGAGCTCAAATGGACGGATGGCCCATTTCCAGGCACCCAAACCGCCGTTCTGGAAGGGAGTCCCAAAGCGGCCGGGCCTTTTACCATGCGCCTCAAGCTGCCCGCCGATTATAAAATTCCGCCCCACTGGCACCCGGGCGATGAGCGCGTGACCGTGATTTCGGGCACGTTCAATGTCGCTCTGGGAGAGCAATTTGATCAGACGAAGGGGAAGGTGCTGCCGGCCGGCAGTTTCATGCTGATGCCGGCGAAGACCAAACATTTTGCCTGGGCCAAAGAGGAGGCCGTCATCCAGATCAATGGCGTCGGGCCCTGGGCGCTGAATTTCGTCAACCCGGCGGATGATCCGAGAAAGAAGTAGAGCGGAGCTTTTAGCAGTTTAGGACGATTCATTTTTTGGGTATCCCTGTCCGCCGTCCTTCCTGTTGCAGGCAGGGCGGCGGCCTCGGTTCATTCAACGGTGGGGACAGATTTGAAATGGGAATTATATACTTGACAAACCACGCGCTTCTTGATATGATTACAGCATACAGGAGGTGGTCATGGCGAACGCGCAAAAAATCATGGGGTTGCCAGCGAGCGCACGGGATGAAGATTCAGCCCGTGCCTTCCTTGAGGCTGTTCGATGGCCGGATGGCCCGGCCTGCCATCATTGCGGGTCGGTCGAAGTAACCCGCCTCACACCCCGTAGCACATCAAAGAAGGGTGTTCGGGTCGGCGTCATCAAGTGCAATGGGTGTCGCAAGCAGTTTACCGTGACGACCGGCACCGTTTTTGAAGGTTCTCATGTCCCTCTGCATAAATGGCTCATGGCGACCCATTTGCTGTGCGCCAGCAAGAAAGGAATGTCGGCCCATCAATTACACCGGCTCTTAGGCGTCACCTACAAAACGGCGTGGTTTATGGCCCATCGGTTGCGTGAAGCCATGAAACAACCCCCATTGGCAGGCAAGCTCACCGGCACCGTCGAAGCGGATGAAACCTACATCGGCGGAAAAGAGAAAAATAAACATCTCAACAAACGGCTGACAAGTGGGCGCGGCCCGAAGGGGAAGCAGATTGTCATCGGAGCCTATGAGCGGGCTGGGCGGGTCAGAACCCTCATCCCACAGGGGCCATCAAAAGAGGTTGTTCATCGGTTTATTCGTGACAATGTTGTCGTGGGTTCCACGCTCTATACCGACGAATACCGATCCTATCGGGGGTTGAAAGGTTACAATCATCATCGCCTCAATCATTCGATTGGGGAGTATGTGAGAGGTGAGGTTAGCACGAACGGGATCGAATCCTTTTGGGCCTTGCTCAAGCGTGGGGTGATGGGTACCTTCCATCATGTGTCAAAGCAGCATTTAGGCCGGTACTGCGCCGAATTTGAACATCGGTGGAACCACCGCAAAACCACCGACGAAGAACGGGCGATTGCCCTGCTGAGGCAGATT
>CAZJRH010000096.1:0-1970 GCA_964548215.1 uncultured Nitrospirota bacterium | reverse complement strand
GCCTCGTTTTTCACCAGCTCGTAGATCGACATCAGATCGTCGCCGATCGACTGGATGAAGCAGGCGGACGACTGCGGATGCTCGTAGGCGTTGACGCTCTCGACGATCTGATCCGACGCGGCCTCCCAGTACCAGTTGCCGCCGCTGCCGGTGATGCCATACTGATGATAAAGGCCGCAGTTAAACCAGACGGGCGAATTGAACGCGCTCCGCTGGTGCACCAGCAGCGCCGTCAGCTCCGCTTCGAACGCGTCGGCGTCGGCGGGCGCCGCAAAGTAACCGCCGAGCTGCTCGCCCGCGTCGCGAATGGTGCGGGCCACGCGGGTGATCAATTGCTTGACGCTGGTCTCGCAGCCAACCCCTGGCACGCCGGCCTTGCGCAGATATTTGGACGCGGCGATGTCGGTGGCCAGTTGCGACCAGCCGGACGGCACTTCCACCCGAGGCGCTTCAAAGATCACCTTCCCCTTTTCATCGGTGATCACCGAGCGCCGCTCTTCCCAGACGACCTCGTCGAAGGGGTGGCGGCCAGGACGGCTCCACCGGCGCTCGACGGCTAATCCGGGTGCGTGGGTGCGGGAACTTTTGGGGCGTCGTTTGGTGCGTTCCATCGGGGATTCAGCAAGAGAAGAGGCTTCAGGTGGCGTGGCGCTCATCACTCGCTGCCCTCCTTCCAAAAATCGATCATATGAGGTTGCCTCTCTCTTTCGTTATCGTGATTCGAACGGACCCGGCTTATATTTGCTGGGACATCGATTCCACTTGACTGAGCGCCTGCGGCCACAATTCAATCACGGCCTGATCGGTCACCATGCCGATCGTCTTCCCGCTGCGCGTCCTGACCACGCCGCCGCGCCAGTCGGACCGCGTGGGGCGCTCTACGTCTCCCTGGACGTCCGCCGCAAAGGCCTGCAACCAGCCCAGCCGCTCCCCGTCGCGCCAGAACAAATCCTCCCCGACCAGGAAGGCCACCCAGTGGCCGTCGGAGCTGTAGAGGTGGCGGCTTTCCATCATGAGGGCACCTGGCGGCAGGGCGTCGGGCTGAAGGATTTTTGGCGGCATGATTGTCGTCGCATTGACGTTAAAAACGTTAAATAATGCTCAACAAAACTAGTTTCCACTTCTACGCCACATTCCCCATGATGTCAAGGGAAAAATACAAGATATGGGAGAAATAATGTTAGCCTGCCCCATATCTTGTTAATGGGCAGTGGAGAGGCTGTGGATAAACTGGGGGAGGGCGGGGGAAAATCGACGAGCGTCAGGCCGGCAGGCGGACCCAGCGAAGCTTTAGGCCCAGACGGTCGATCTGGATCGTCAGCGTCTTGCTGACGCCGTTCACCAGCCCCTCGGCCTCAATCGTGAAGGTCTGGCTCTTTACATCGGCATAGGACCCAATCAAGAGCGGCCGCAGGTCAGACGGTACCGCCTGCATGCTGTCGAACGGCCGCTCGGCGACCAGCCGCTCGGCCAGGTCTATCGTCATCGCCCCGTCCAGCGTGGCGATGACGATCGGAGCCGCGGTATTTAGATTGACCTTGAAGCCCGCCGATCCAGCCGCGGTCAGAACCGTGGTCAGGTGGGGGGCCAGACGCCGGTAATGCTCCTCGGTCATGCCCCGGACGAAGCGCAGCTCGTCCAGGCTCTGGATCGGGCCGTTGCGCGCGCGGTACGGCGCCGGCAACGACTCATAGTAGCTGTTTTCGGCGCCGCCCGAGCGGGCAGCGTCATCCTTGTCAATCCAGTCCATGATCGCATCGGCGAGCTTCTCCTCAATCCGCAGCAGGGTCAGCAATCGATGAAACGGCTCGATCCACGTGGCATTGCTCGCCAGCATGTTGACCGGGAAGAAGCGCTCTTCATCGACGATGGTCACGCGCACCAACCCCGCGCCGAGGGGGACCTCCCCGCCGCGCAGCGCCCACGGCTCTTCAAGATCATCGGCGTCGGGCGACGTCAGGCTGTCCTGC
>CAZJRH010000095.1:0-1735 GCA_964548215.1 uncultured Nitrospirota bacterium | reverse complement strand
GAGCGGCCAGAGCGAGCCTTTCCGCGCCCAGTTGACCGCCTGCTCCAGCGACAACGTCACGATACCGGGCTCGCCGGTGAACCGGCCGGCCGTCATGTTCGCGCTCCCCGGTGCGTGGTCATCGGTCCCGCTCCCCTCAATCCCATTCCCCTCAGTCCCATTCCAACGCCCCCTTGCGCCAGGCATAGACGAACGCCAGCACAAACAGCCCGATGAAAATGATCATCTCGATGAATCCCAGCAACCCGATGTCATAAAACGTGACGGCCCACGGGTAGAGAAAAATCACCTCAATATCGAAAATGACGAAGAGCATGGCGATGATGTAATACCGGACCGGAAAGGGCATCCGGGCGTCCGAGACCGGCTCGCTGCCGCACTCATACGCGCTCAGTTTCTCGGGGTTGTCCTCGCGCGGCTGCAGATAGCGGCTGACCAGCAGGGTGCCCAAGCCGAAGGCCGCGGCCATCAGGCCAAACAGCACAATGGGGAAGTAGCGAGACAAATAATCTGCGCTGGAGACGGTTGTCCCCATTCATCACCCCCGGTTACGCGGCTATTTGTTGCAAATTGTTGACGATTAACGTCACTTCTACCGAGTTTGACATCTTCTCATGTTGCCGGCGCGTTGGTCAAGTTGATAGGCGTGCTAAAACAGGGCGATCGGTGGGCTCAGGCGGGGTCGATTTCGATCTGAAGCGCCCCCTGCCGTTCCAGGCGCAGGGCCGGGGGCAGCGCTTTGACGGCGGCCACGATCCGGCGCAGGGCCGAGGGCGTCGGAGCCTTCAGCAACAATTCCCACTCGGGTTTTCCACGGCGGGGCTTGGACACGGGAATGGGGCCCCACACTTCCCCCTGCGCCTGCGCCGCTTCGACCGCCGCGCGGATTTGCTGGGCCGGCCGTTCGGACTGGCCGCGCCCATGCACCGTCGCCAGTCGTGTAAATGGCGGGTAACCAAGTGTTTTCCGCTGGGCCAGTTCGTCGTCATAAAATTTGGCTGGTGCATTGGCGGCGAGCGCCTGCAACGCCGGCCGTTCGGGTTGGCGGCTTTGCAAGAGCAGCGTGGCGTTTGCAAGCGCCGGGCGCAGCAGCCCCTGCAGCCGGATCAGGAGTTGGAGCGCCCGCTCCTCGGCCCGGAAATCGGGACGGGAGAGATCCAGTTCGGCATCTAAGACGACAATCAGGCTCAAACGGGGCGGCGGGGGACGATGCAGACAAAGCTGGGTGCCGATCAGCAGCTCGGCGGTTTCCTCCTCGGGGGAGACGTGCCCGTCCGACGCTTGGGGCGCGTCCCGATCAATCCGAAGCAGGCGGCGCGCGGGCCACTGGCGCCGCAGCGCTTCCTCCACCCGTTGAGTGCCCGTGCCGAAGGGACCCAGCCGTTGGCCCTGGCAGCCGGGGCAGATGGTGGGCGCCGCCATCCGAAAATGGCAGTAACGGCATTGCAGCGTCGTTTCGGTCTTGCGGTAGCCCAATGCGGTCCGGCAGGTGGGGCACCGCACCACGCCGCCGCAATCCCGGCAAATCAGCCCGGACGCGTAGCCCCGTCGATTGACGAACAGCAGCGTCTGCTCCCCCCGCTCCAGGCGATCGTTGATGAGCTCGATCAGCGGTTTGGTCAGCAGTCCATCCCCCACCCACTCGCTGCGCACGTCGATCAGGCGGACGGCGGTGTCGCGGTTGAAGCGCACCGGCTCGTCGGGGGTGATCCAGCGGTACTTGCCGGATTGACCA
>CAZJRH010000094.1:0-14283 GCA_964548215.1 uncultured Nitrospirota bacterium | reverse complement strand
TTGGAAGAGCCGCTGGAGATGTCGCCCGGAGATTTTCTGCATCCCGACGGATCGTTGTCGGTGTGGGACAGCGCGCTGACCGTGGCGAGGCGGCCGGGCCGATTGCCGGCGCTCTGGGCGCTGGGCCGTCGGGGCCGCCTGGGGATGGAACTGGCTGCCGGATGGCTGTGCTGTTTTTTGGACGAATGAGCGAAGCCGTTGCAGATTTGCCGCAGGGTCTTGACATCGTTGGAATATTCCGCTATCATGCCGCGGTTTCGTCGATGAATAATTTTTTTGCATCGGCGTCTATTATGTTGCGGCTTCATTAATGAGTGGCTTCATTCGAATGAAGCGCGCGCCAGGCGCGGACAAGAGCAAAGGGAACACGGCAGGTAACCAAGTACGTAGCATCAACCAGTGGAGGGTTCAGGCCAATGATTAAGCACGTTATCAAAGCCAGCGCACTTTTTGCGGCCGTCGCCGTGTTGGGCGCGACCGTCGCCATCTCAGCGGAAAAGGATCCGTTGGCGCCCCGCGTGCCGCCGGATCAGATTGCTGACGCTAAGAAAGCAAAGAGCCCGGTTGCGGCCAATCCGGCCACGATCGCCGAAGGCAAGGCCATCTTTGAAGGCAAGGGCACCTGCTTCACCTGCCACGGCATGGAAGGCAAGGGCGACGGCCCGGCGGCGACCGGTTTGGATCCGGGCCCGCGCGATTTCACCAGCAAGGCCTTCACCACGGCAAAGACCGAGGGTGAAATGATGTGGGTGCTCAGGAACGGCAGCGCCGGCACCGCAATGATCCCGATGGTGGGATCGGTTCTGACGGAAGATGAGGGCTGGAAGACCATTCTCTACGAGCGGAGCTTGGCGAAGTAACGTTGGTTGCTTGGCCCTGCGCTGTTTTTCGTGCAGGGTTGTCCTGTATGACGAAGGGGGAGCTTCGGCTCCCCCTTTCTTCCGATTGGACGGTGTCACGACGTGACAGGCAAGAGGCGACCATGCGCGCGATACCGACGGGGAATCATGTGATGAGGATGCCGAGGCGGGAACATGGGGCGACACTGATCTCGCTGATCGGCGGCGTGCTGGTCGCCGTGATGGTGGGCGTGTTCGCCGCACGGGCGGCCGAGGGGCAATCACTCACCATCGTGTCGCCCAAAGAGAATGCCGTCATCAAGGGCGGCGAATTGACCGTCGAGTGGACGTTGGAGATGGGCGGGAAGCCCAGCCACGTCCACGTCAAAATCGATGACGGCCGGCCGATGGTTACCCACTCCAACAGCAAGAAGCTCACCAACGTTGCGCCGGGCAAGCACACCATCACCGTCTGGGTGGTGGACTCCGAGCATCAGCCGATCGGGGTGGAAGACACGGTCACCTTTGTCGTTGAGTAACGCGCGTGTACGCTGCGTCGGCCACTGCGACGTGCTCCTCCGGCGCGTTTCCCTATAAAGATTAATGATCGACGTCGATCAACTCACCAAGCGTTACGGGGCGCTGACGGCCATCGACCGGGTCACCTTCAAGGTCGAGCCGGGCGAGGTGTTGGCGTTTCTGGGCCCGAACGGCGCCGGCAAGACGACCACGATGCGCATTCTGACCGGCGCCATCCCGGCCACGTCGGGCCGTGTGCGCGTGGCCGGCTATGACGTCGATGACGCGCCGCTGGAGGTCAAACGGCGGATCGGCTATCTGCCCGAAGCGCCCCCCCTCTACACCGAAATGACGGTGACCGAATATCTGGTTTTTGTGGCGCGGATCAAGGGCGTGGTCCGATCCGGGCTGCGCCCGGCCATCGATCGGGTTGTAGAGCGCTGCGCGCTGGGGCAGGTTCGCAAACGGTTGATCGGCAATCTGTCGCGCGGCTATCGCCAGCGGGTCGGCATCGCCCAGGCGCTGATTCACGAGCCGCCCGTCTTGATTCTGGACGAGCCCACCAGCGGCCTGGATCCCAAGCAGATCATCGAAATCCGCGCATTGATCAACACGTTGGCGGGCGCCCACACGGTCATTCTCAGCACGCATATCCTCTCCGAGGCGACGGCGATCTGTCAGCGGGTGGTGATTCTCCATCAAGGCCGGGTGGTGGCGGTCGACACGCCGGAGCGGCTGGCCGCGCAACTCCGGGGCTCCGAGCAAATCATGGTCACGCTGCGCCGTCCATCGGACGGGCTGCGGGAGGCGCTCTCGCGTCTGCCGGGCGTGCTGGCGGTCGTCCCCAGAACGGGCGCGGTCGTGGCATCCACGGCGGTGTGGATCGTCGAGTGCGCGCAGGGGCAGGACCGCCGGGAAGAGATCGCCCGCGTGATCGTGGGTGGGGACGGCGGACTCTTGGAGTTGACGTCGATGGCCATGTCGTTGGAGGACGTGTTCCTGCAACTGACGGCGGAGGAGCGTTCGAACGCCGGACGTGCCGGGGTCGATCCGAGAACGGATGCCGGGCCATGAGCAAGCTGTTTGCCGTGTTTTGGCGGGAACTGCGCTCGCTGATGGTCTCGCCGATCGCCGCCATCAGCGTGGCGACGTTTTTGCTGACGACCGGCGTGCTGTTTTATCTGATCGTGGTCACCGCCAGCCAGCAGACCCGCCTCATGCTGCGCATGCAGCAGGCGCTGCCCCAGCTCAACGCGAACGATATGATCCTGGTGCCGTCGCTTTACAATTTCAGCATTGTGCTGATGTTGATTGTGCCGTCGCTCACCATGCGGCTGATCGCCGAGGAGAAAAAACAAAAAACCCAGGAATTGCTGCTGACCTCGCCCCTGACGATCACGCAGATCGTGCTCGGCAAATATTTCGCCGTGCTGGCCCTCTACGCCCTGATGCTGGGGTTGACGTTCTACATGCCGTTGATGCTGGACCAATTCAGCTCGATCGCCTGGTGGCCGGTCTTCTCCGGTTATCTCGGATTGTTCCTGGTCGGGGCGGTTTTTCTCGCCGTGGGCCTCTTCGCCTCGTCGCTGACGGAAAATCAGATGGTGGCGGCCGTCACGAGTTTTACATTGTTGTTGCTCCTGTGGCTGATCGGCCGCAGCGGCGCGGCGGCCACCGACCCCGGGCTGGGCGCGCTGCTGGCCTACCTGTCGATTCTGGAGCACCTGAGCCATTTTCTCGACGGACTGATTGATACGAAGGATCTGGTCTACTTTCTGGGACTGATCGCCGTGATGCTGTTTCTGACCCATCGGGTCGTGGAGTCGCATCGATGGCGATGAGGTGGCTTCAAGACGGCCGCTTGGCCCGGTGGTTGGGCCTGCTGGGGTTGTGTCTGGCCGTCGCGGGTGTGGGGGTCTATGCATTGTGGCCCCAACAGTCCTTGGCGGCCAGCCTGCTCGAGGCGGCGGCGGTTCTCTGTTTGATCGCCTTTCTGGGGGTCAATTACCGGGCGATTCGCGCGGTCTCGGCGGGGCGGGCGGCCCGCTTGGGTCTGCACAGCGGTCTGATGGTGGTGGTGTTCGTCGCCATTGTGATCCTGATCAACGTGCTGGCCGCGCGCCACAGCCTGCGCTGGGATCTGTCGGAGTCCGGCCGCTTCTCGCTGGCGCCCCAGACGATTCAACTGCTCAACGGGTTGGGGCAGGACGTGAAGGTGACGCTCTTTGTGCAGAACGCGGGTCAGGACCAAGGCTATACCAAGCGGGTGTTGCAAAGTCTGGCAGAGGGGTATCAGCATCATACGCCCCATCTGCAGATCGAATACGTCGATCCCGATAACCGGCCCGCCGTGGCCAAGCAATACGGCATCAGCCAGTACAACACGGTCGTGTTTGAAAGCGGAGAACAGGAGACGCGCGTGCGTTTTTCCAGCCCGGAGGAATTGGAGAATCGGGAGCAGCTCTTCACGAATGCGCTGATCCGGGTGACGCGCGAGGAACGGAAGCACATCGTCTTTCTGGAGGGGCACGGCGAGCATCGCCTGGACGACGTCGGCGAGAAGGGGTTTTCGGCCGTCAAGGAGGCGTTGGAACGGGAAGGGCACGACGTCAGCAGCATCGTGCTGGCCCAGCAGGGCGTCGTGCCGGCCACCGCGACGGCGCTGGTGATCGGCGGCCCCGCCAAGCTGATGGCGCCGCAAGAGTTGGAGCTGCTGCGCGGCTATCTGAACGGAGGCGGGCGATTGCTGGTGATGATCGATCCGTTGGTGGAGAGCGGCCTGGAGCCCCTGCTCGAGGAGTGGGGTGTGAGGCTTGACCCGGATCTGGTGATCGAAACTTCCGTGACACTCTTCGGCGCGGGGGCGGAAGTTGTCCTGGCAACGAATTATTCGCCAACCCATCCGGTGACGAAGGACTTCAACTTGAGCACGGTGTTCCCGGCGGCGAGAAGTCTTCACGCCGACCCGGCGAGGCAGGGGGCCTTTCAATACGAGGGGCTGGTCATCACCAGCGACAAAAGCTGGGGGGAAACCGACCTGAGCAACCCGCAAGTCAACCTGGACCGGCTGCAGGATATCCGGGGGCCGTTGCATCTGGGCGCGGCCGTGCAACCGCAACCGGCCCAAGCGCCGCAGGGTGAGACCGCCGCCCCGCCGGCGCCCGCCATCGACGGCCAGCTGCTGGTCTTCGGCGATTCGGATTTTGCCTCCAACAATTATTTCCGTCTGTACGGCAACGGCGATCTGTTCTTGAACGCGGTGAACTGGCTGGCCCAGGAAGAAGAGACGATCGCCATCCGCCCCAAGGAAGCCCGGTCGGATCCGCTGATTCTCGACAGCAACCAGGAACGGACGCTGCTGCTGATTTCCACCGTGCTGCTGCCCGGCGTGGCGTTCCTGCTCGGGCTGGGCGCCTGGCAATGGCGACGGCGCCTCTAGTCAAACCTGCCGCGAATCGTTGACCGATATGCCGATCAGGAGCACGACCGGAGCGTTGGGGCGGTGGAGCGGTCTGCTGCTCCTGTTGCTGGTGCTGTCGGGGCTGGTCGCCTATCTCTGGCTGGTCGAACGGCCCCGCGAGCAGGCCGACCGGGAAGCGCTCGGACAGGCCGACCGGCTGCTGGCCGTTGATCCGATGCAGGCGACGGCGCTCACGCTGATCAACGGCCCCATCACGATCCGGCTGCGGAAGGATCAGGCCGGCGCGTGGCGGCTGACGGAGCCGGTGGCCGCTCCCGCCGATCATGTGGAAGTGCAGCGCCTGCTGACCCAGGCGGCCATGGCGCGTCGGGAGCGGGTGATCGATGACGCCGCCGATGGTCTGGCCGCGTTCGGGTTGGAGCGATCCCCGATGACGGTGGAGTTCACGGTCGACGGCCTGGAGCACCGGATCGAGTTCGGCGATCGGAATCCGGCCGGCGCCTCCGTCTATGCGCGGGTCTTTCCGGCCCTCACCGAGCCGTCCGGCGCCCTGTCGTCCCCGGTGCTGTTGGTGGCGGCGCCGGTGCGGGACGCGGTCGAGAAAACGCCCTTTGATCTGAGAAAAAAGGAACTGCTGGACTTCTTGCCGACGGAGGTGACGGAGATCGGATTGCGCTATGCCGATCGGCGCCGGCCGATCACGTTGACGCGCCACCCGGAAGCCTCCACCGGCCCGGCGGGCACGGGCGGCTGGAAACTCTCGGCCCCGATTCAGACCGGCGCCGACCAGGCGGAGGCGGAAGCGCTGCTGCGGCAACTGGGAGAATTGCGCGCGACGGCCATCTTTGATGAGGGGCGATCGGCCAAATTGGCCGGCCTCATGCAGCCGAGAACGGAAGTGACTCTTGCGGCGGGCGATCGCGCCATCACCCGGATCGGTTTCTATTTTCCCTTTGCCGAAGAGGCCGCCTATGCCGTGACCGCGCCGGACGGCCCGCTCTATCAAATCGACCGGCAAACTGTCCTGCAGTTTGACAAAACCCTGTTTGATCTGCGGGATAAGCGGCTGGTTGCGGTCCGCCCGGAGGTGGTGGAACGATTGACCGTGAGCGGCCCCGACGGCGCCCATCAATTGACCAGGCAGGGGGCGATGGCGTGGCAATGGGACGGCCAGCCGCTTTCCGGGCCCGGCAATGAACAGGTTGAGGCATTCCTCGATGCCCTTGACGAGGCCAGAATTGAAAAAATGGCGGGTCAGACCAAGGCCGCCTGGCCGTCGTTGGGGCTTGGTCCCACCGCCACCGCCGTGACCTTGACGGGCCGGGAGGCTGCCGGCTCCCAGGGGCCGGTGGTCGTCCGCTTGGGGAAGACGGAGGGGGAGTTGCTCTATGTGCGCCGGGGCAATGAACCGGAAAGCTACATCACCCAGGCCGCCCTTTTGGATCGCCTGCCGACAACAGAAAAATTGCGAACATTTTTAATGGGTTCAGACCCCCCCCTTCCTAAATAGATTTGTTGACAAAGGGGGAGTGTCTTCTGTACGATACAGGCTGTTTCGCGACATGAGCCGGCACTCGGGGGAGGGCGGAAGGCATGAAGCAAGAACGACTGCGTAAGCGTAACACTTCAATAACACAGAAGAATATTGTCCTGTTGAGCGCGGCCGGCCTTGCGCTGCTCTTCGTGGCCGTCGATCCACGCGAAGCCAGCGTCTCGGGAGTGGAATCGACGGGGCCTGCGATCATGAGCCCGCTCCAATCGTTAAGCATGTTGCCGGAATCGTCCAGCCTCTCTTCCTTTGCCCGTGCAATGACACCGCGCCACTCCCTGCTTCCGGTGGCATGGCGCCAAAACAAACACAACGGTGGCGAGGTGGTGCATCGCTGGCTGTCCGACTATCGGACGGGCCTGTCACCGTTCCAAAAACGGCAGGTGGCGGAGGCCCTCTATCGGGAAAGCCTGCGGCACGGATTTGAGCCGTCGCTGGTCGTGGCTCTGATCGCGACGGAAAGCTCGGCCTTCAATTGGTCGCGGTCGCACCAGGGCGCGGTGGGGCTCATGCAGTTGCTGCCGATGACGGCCGAGGCGATCGTCCAGCAGCCGGGCCGGTTTCCCCATGGCGCCGGCGATTGGCTGCCCATGCGCGTGGACTGGCGCGGGGAAGAAACGCTGTTCAATCCCCTGATCAACATTAAGTTGGGGCTGCGCTATCTGGCCTATCTGCACAATCAGTTCGGCGATCTGAAAATTGCGCTGACCGCCTACAACTACGGTCCCACCCGCGTGGCGGAATGGGTCGAGACCTGCGAGCCGCTGCCGCTGGGGTACGCCAATCGCATCCTCGGCCTGTCGGAAGAATTCAATCAACGGGCGCTGACCGAAAGCACCTGATCCGCCCGATCATTTCCCGCCGTTCGTCGTTCCAAAACAGAGTCCATTCATGATACGGTGGAGTCCCGTGAGAGTCGGGACGATGCTCAAACTGTGCGGCCTGCTGTGGCTCTGTGCGACGGTTGCGGCCTGTGTCAGCACCGAGACGCACACCCGCATGCTGGCGGAGCGCGATCAGCTTCGCCATCTGGTCGATCAGGCGGAAGCCGCGCTCACGCGCCAGCGGGCCAGAGTGGAAGCGCTGCAAGCCGAATTGGATCATGCGCAGACGCTCAATCAGGAATTCCGCGCGCGCGTCGGCGAGTTGGAATCGTTGACGGCCGATCAGACGCTTGCCGCCGAGGCGCTGACCGAACGGTTGCAGACGATTGCCGTCCAACGCGAAGCCCTGCTTGCCCAGATCGCCGAATTGGAAGAGCAGGCCGAGCCATTGCGCCGGCCGTCATCGGCCTCCGGATCCGCTTCACACTCGCCGCAGCCGCCCGGCCCGTCGACCGCCGGGTTCAATCCCGCCGCGCATGAACAGCAGCTGACGGACGCGTTGCAACCCCTGGTCCAGGCCAAGCAAGCGGCCATCAGCCGGGAGGGCGATCAGCTGGTGATCGGGTTCGCCGCGTCGGCGCTGTTCCAAGCGACGGAACCGACGTTGACGCCAGCCGCTCAGCGCACGCTGGCGGCACTGGCCGATTTGATCGCCACGCTGCCGGTGAAACAGCTCCGCGTGGTCGCTCGGCCGCCGACCGCGGCCGCGTCGTCACCGGCTGATCTTGGGCAACGCGCGCGGCGCGCCCTGGATCGCGCTCTGGCAGTGGCCCGGCCGCTGGCGGCGGGGGTGAAATTCCTGCCGGAGCTGACCGTGGCGGAGTACGCGGACGCCGCCGGCCCCGACGATGATGCGGCAATTCGCCCGGCCGTTCAGGTGATTATTGGATGGCGCTCGCACGAGCCGTCCGCCGAGCCAAGATGAGCGCTCGGATTATTGACATTCCAGGGACCCTGTGCTATAAGGGGTGGCTCTCACCGACGAAAAGTGGGGAAAAAGCGATCATGCGCCGGTGGTTCGGATCTTTGACATATATCCTTGTGTTGGGGAGTGGACTTTTTGATGTGGCGTGGGCGACGCATGAAGCCGATCATCGCTATACGGTGTCCGGGTATGTGAGAGATGCTCAGGGTCAGCCGGTCGCCGATGCCAGAGTGATCATCAGCGCGACACGGTTGGGCGACGGGACCACGGCATTCACGGACCGTCGGGGGTATTACGAAGCGGTCCTCCATCTGCATGACACCGATATCGGCGAGCCGGTGACCGTCACCGCCGGCGACGAAACCAAGCACATCACCGCGCAATTCAATGTCCAGGATCACAGCACCGAACGGCGGGTCGAGGTGAATTTTGGCGCGCTTTCCGCGCCGGCCCCGGTCCAGCAAGAGAGCAGCCCGGCCCCTTGGTTGTGGCCCGCGGTGCTGGGTGTCGCCGCCGTCGGCGCGATCTCTGTCACGGTCTACATGAGAAAACAATCAACCCGCGCGAAAGGGCGCTCGTCGAAGAAAAAGCGCGGGGCCTAACCTGCCGAAAGCACGTTCTATCAGAGAGGAGATGGGAACGAAATGAGGCGAGTCAGTGTTGGTCGGATTATTGCGGGGGGGTCATTAATATTCCTGATCGGTTGCGGCGGCGGCGAAGGGCCCATTGCGCCTCCTCCGCCGGTTCCGGCTCAATATGCCGACAAGCACATGCCGGAGGGGTGGTGGACCGATCCGGCGGTGATCGCGGACGGCAAGGCGATCTACGAAGGCAAGAAGGATATCGACGTCAATTGCGCCAGTTGCCACGGCACGGACGGCAAACCCAAGAAGCGCGGTGCCCGCGATTTCCGCGTGGCCGAGCGGATGAAGCTCTACTCCGACAGCGCTCTTCTCTGGCGGGTCTCTGAGGGTGTGGCCAAAACCAAGATGAAGCCGTGGAAGAAAAAACTCTCGGAGGAGGAGATGTGGAAGGTGGTCGCCTACCTTCACGCGTTCTCTCATGGGGGGCAGCCAGCATCCCATGACGACTACACTCCGGGAGCGCAACAACCTCCGCCAGCTTCATGAACGGTGTTGCCGTGACTGCCAGGCGCCCGTCCGCCTGGTTGTGGTGTGGGGCGTGGGCGGCGGCCCTGTGGGTGGCTTCGCTGGCCGCGCCCGCGTTCGCCCAGCCGATCGAGATCCAGCAGCCGGTTGAGTTTCCCTATCTGGGAAATCGGACGGCGGTCTGGGTCGTCGCGCAGCTCCACATCCTCTTCGCCGCGTTCATCCTCGGCGCCCCGATCTTCATCGTCATCGCGGAATGGCTGGGGATGCGTTCCGGCGACCCGCGCTACGATCGGCTGGCCAAGGAAGTCACCAAGATCACGGCCATTCTCTACAGCATGACGGCGCTCACGGGCGGCTTTTTCGTACTCATCCTGATCGTGCTCTATCCCGATTTCACCGGTTGGCTGTTCAATCACTTCTTTCCAATCTTCGGGATCATCTATCCGTTGCTCTTCATTGCCGAGACGATCGTGCTCTATTTTTACTGGTACAGCTGGGACGCGCTGCAGGGCCCGCTCAAAGCGCGCCACGTCGCCATCGGCGTGCTGCTGAATGTCATCGGCATCGTCACGCTGTTCGTCATCGACGCCCCGACGGCTTTCATGAACACGCCGGTCAAAGCGCCCGACGAGATGGACATGAGCGTGCGGCAGTTTATCGAGACGTCTGCGACGTTCTGGGACAAGGTCAATAACTTTAGCTGGATGCCGCTGAACTTTCACCGGACGGTCGGCAATGTCTGCTTCGGCGGCTTCATCGTCGGGTTGATCGCGGCCTATATGTACATGTTCGCCAAGTCGGATGAAGAGAAGAGCTATTACGACTGGATGGGATTCGTCGGCAACTTTATCGGGATCACCGCGCTGCTCTTTCTGCCGTTGATGGGCTATGTGTATGGGTCCGAATTCTATGATTACGACGCCTCAATCGGCCCCTATATGATGGCCGACCAATTGTCGAAATTTTTCATGATGCAGGGCGCCATGGTCGGGTTGATTTTTTTGGCCAGCGCCTACTATATCTGGCTCAGCCTCAAACGGATCGAGGTGCCGGAGTTTTCCTCGAGCGTGACCGGCGGCATTGTCGCCGCCATCCTGTCGGCCATCGTGCCCGGCCTCGGGCAGATCTACAACGCCCGGTGGCTCAAGGGATTGGGCCATCTGGCCGGACACGCGGCGCTGCTGGGAGTGATTTTCGCCATTATTATCCCGCGAATGGAAGAGGGCCATGGCCTTGGGCTCTTTATCCTGTTGTTTCTCTTTCCGATCGGCGTGATGATCGCCAGCGCGTCCGATGCGATTCGCCACGGATCAACGCAGCCGGCCGTGGGGCTGCTGACGCTGCCCGTTCGACTGATCGGCGGACTCCTCCTGTGGCTTGAGCGGGTTGCGCTCAAGCGGCGCGAAGCGGTGATCAAGGGGGCGTTCGTGGTGTTGTTGCTCGGCAATGCGGTCTGGATGACGCCGGGCGCCTTCGTCGGGTCGGCCTCGGATCTGACGGATGAGACCTACGATCTGCTGGCGCTGCCGTCGGACTGGAATTTTCTGGCGCTGATGCCGGCGAAGAACACCGCCGCTGCGGTCATGGTGCTGATGATTCTCTTGAGCTTCATCCTCTATACCCGTGCGATCCGCCGGGGGAGAATCCAATGGGGCAAGATCGATTTTTCATCTCAATTTGCACTGATCTTTTTGGCCTTCAGTACGATCTGGACGATGGGATTGATGGGCGTGGTGCGCTCGTCGCTGAGAAAATATTTTCATATTTACGACCTGCTGCCGGATTTGAGTCCGGAGTCGTTTACGCCGACGCTGGCCGACTCCAGCGTGCTCATTACGATCCTGACCGTCGTCTTTTTCACGATCGTGAGCGCGGCGACCTGGTTGGCGCTGGGGCTGGGGTCGCAGAAAGCGAAGGGATAGGCCGCCGTGGCTGAGAAGACTCAGAAAACCTGGATGCAGATCCTTCGGTGGAAGGTCCCGATCGCTGTCGCCGCCGGCGCCGTCTTGTGGTTTGTCAGCGGCCAGCTCGGCTTTCCGCCCGTCTATCAGTGGTTGTTCGCCTCGTACGCGCTGCTTGGTCTTGCCGTGTTCGTCGTGCTCGATGCGCCGCCGCTCAAACCCGTGTCGGGCTGGCAGGCGTTGGCGGCCATTGCGGGTTTCTACGTGCTCTGCTCCGCCGTCTACGTCACGGCCGGAACGATGCTGCCCCAATTTACCTCCAGCAAGGAGGTGGAGGGGATCGAGCGAAAGACCGAAAAGTACCGGCGGGAAGCCGCGGCGATCGAATCGCTGTCGGCCCAGACCAGGGAACTCTCCGCCAAGGCCGACGAGATCATCGCCAAGCTGAATCAGTTGCGCTCCCAGGGGGCGTCATTGGAGGATCTCGCGGTGATGGAAACGACCATCTCGATTTCGCCGTCGATTCCCTTCAAGGATTTGACGCCGGAGCAATTGGTGGAGCGGGGCAAGCTCGTCTATCAGGACCACGAGTGCTATAACTGCCACAAAATCGGCGGCAAAGGCGGGAAAAAGCGGGGACCCAAGCTGGACAACATCGGCAATCTGGCCAGCGAAGCGCAATTGAAGGACAAGATTTTCCATCCGGAAAACTGGCTGGCGGACGGGTATGAAGAGCGCACGAAGGACAAGATGCCGGATAAATATCCCGACGTGATGAGCGATCAGGAGTTGCACGCCCTCGTCGCCTACATGGTCACGCTGAAGAATCCGGCGGTCGAGACGCCCAAACCGATCTTTCCTCCGGGCTATTCCGTCAAATAACGGGTCATCCCGATGGCCATGCAGCCAAAAATCACAGCCAAGGTGGCCTGCACCGACCAGTCGGTCGGCGAGATCAGCCGGGTCATTGTCGATCCGCTGACCCAGGAGATCAGCCACGTCGTCGTCGATACCGGCGGGCAGGATGTGGTGGTGCCGGCGCAGCTCATCGACGCCGTCACGGAACGCGAGGTGCGGTTGCGCTGCGCGTCGGCCGATCTGGCCCGGTTCGAGCGGTTGCGGCGGGAGGACTTTCTGCCGCTCGAAGAGGTGGAGATTCCCCATCTGGAGCGCAAGCTCCACGGCGTGCAACCCGGCGAAGTGCTGGTGCCCCTGCCGGCGCTCGAAAAGGATGTGACCCGACGGAACTTTTTCACCAAGTTTACCGCCGCGATCGGCGCGGTGCTGGCGTTGCCGCTGGCCTGGCCGGTCTTTCGATTCATCACCGATCCGATGTATCTGCCCTTTGACAACTCGTGGCTGAAGTTCGGCCGCATGGACGCGTTGCGGGAGCCGGGTGTGCCACAATTGCTGAAATTTCACAAGTCGGTCCGGGAAGGGTTTCTGAACCGGGAGGTTGAAAAGTCCCACTGGGCGATGCGGGCCTCTCCCGAGCTGCTGGACAAGATTTATGCCGGGGGAGACATCAACTTTCGCGATGCCAGCGGCGAGGTGGTCTGGACCAACACCAAAGAGACGGACGTCGTGGTCTTCTCCGGCAAATGCCCTCATCTGGGCTGCGCCTATCGTTGGAGAAAGCACCGCACCTTCGGCCAGGCGTTCATCTGTCCCTGCCATCTCAGTATCTTCGATCCGAGCGGGGAACCGGTGGAGGGGCCGTCGCCCCGCGGGCTTGACGTGTTGCCGGTGAAGGTGGTTGGCAATGAGATCCAGATTATCGACATGGAGTTCAAGGCCGGCAAGACCAAACAAGTCCGGATCGTCTAAATGTTCCAGGCCATCTACCGGTGGGTCGACGAGCGCATCGACCTGAAAACCCTGCAGGCCAAGCTGCTCAATGAGCCGCTGGCCGGGGGCGCCCGCTGGGCCTACGTCTTCGGCTCGGTCCTGCTTTTTATTTTCGCCACGCAGGTGGTGACCGGCATTCTGTTGATGTTCTATTACGCGCCCACGGCCGACCACGCCTGGGAGAGCACCCGCTACATCATAGAAGAAGTGGACTACGGCTGGTTTCTGCTGAGCTATCACCTCTGGGGCTCGTCGGCGATGGTGGCGATCCTGGTGATACACATGTCGCAGGTCTACCTGTGGGGCGCCTACAAGAAACCGCGTGAGATGGTCTGGCTGGCCGGCCTGGGACTCTTCATGATCGTGCTCGGCTTCGGGTTCACCGGCTATCTGCTGCCGTGGGACCAGCGCTCCTACTGGGCGACCGTGATCGGCGTCGAAATCATCGACAAGGTGCCGCTGATCGGCGATTTCCTGGGGCGGTTCATGCGCGGCGGCCCGGTGCCCGGGGCGCAGACGCTGAGCCGCTTTTTCGTCATCCACGTCATGATCCTGCCGATCGCCCTGGCCGGATTGGCCGGTCTGCATCTCTTTTTCTTCCGCAAGGCCGGCCCGGCCGGCCCCTACAAGGGGACGCCCGCGGAACTGAAATCGAAAATGGAGTTCTTTTTTCCGGTCCAGGTCTGGAAGGACATCGTCGCCATGGGCGTCGTCTTCGTCATCATCTGCGGGCTGGCGATCTATGAGCCCCATGAATTGATGGAGGAGGCCAGCCCCGTCGCCTCGGATCTGGATCCGGAGCCGGAATGGTATTTCATGTTCCTGTTCCAGTTGCTGCGTGATCCGATGTTCCTGTTCCTCTTCTCCGGCGAGTGGGGCGAATTTCTTGGCGCGATCCTCCTGCCGTCGATCTTCATGCTGCTGCTGGTGGCGCTGCCGTTTATCGACCGGAGCCCGGAGCGCAATATTTTCAAGCGGCCGATTGCGCTCACCTCCTGGGTCGTGTTGATGATCTCGATCATTTTTCTCACCATCCGGGCGTATCAATTCCGGGAGTAAAATCATGAACGTGCCCAAGGACCAGGAGTTGTTTCTCGCCATCTTTTTCGCCGTCTGTCTGGCGGCGACGCTGGTTTTGTGGGTATCTCTGCCGGTCACGCATCACAGCGAGTTCGAATCGGACGAGGAAACGGAGGCGGTGGAACCGCTGACGCTGGACCCGGCCGTCACGCCGGAAGAACGGATCCGGCGAATGGAGCAGGCGCTGGGGCTGGCGTCGGCCGCC
>CAZJRH010000093.1:0-1667 GCA_964548215.1 uncultured Nitrospirota bacterium | reverse complement strand
AGGCGATGCTGATCTCATGCCGCCCCAGCACACCGGCGATGTTCGAGAGCACGCCCGGCCGGTCATAGGCCAAAAACCGTAAATAGTAGCGGCTTTCAATCTCCGCCATCGGCCGCAGCCGCAGGGCCCGGCGTTCCGCCGGCGCGTAACCCGTCGGCGCCACGCGCCCCACCGCGCCGCGCAGCAAATTTCGGCCGATCTCGATCAGATCGCTGACCACCGCGCTGGCCGCGGGCAGCTGACCGGCGCCCTTGCCGTAGAAGAGCGTCTCGCCCACCGCGTTGCCGACGACGAAGATGGCGTTGTCCACGCCGTTCACGTCGGCGATCAATTCGTCGGCCGCCACCATGGTGGGATGCACCCGCAATTCGAGAATACCCCCCGAGTTTTTCGCGATCGCCAGCAGCTTCACGCGGTATCCCAGCTCGCGGGCGTAGGCGATGTCGGCCGGATCGAGGTTGCGGATCCCCTCGGTGTAAATCTCCTTCACGTCGATCGGCGAGCCGAAGGCCAGCGTCGCCAGAATCGCCAGTTTGTGGGCCGAGTCGATGCCTTCCACGTCAAACGTCAAATCGGCCTCCGCATAGCCCGCTCGTTGCGCCTGGGCCAGCGCGTCGGCGAAATCGGTGCCCGCTTGGGTCATCTTGGTCAGAATGTAATTCGACGTCCCGTTGATGATGCCGTAAATGGCGTCGATCCGGTTAGCCGCCAGCCCTTCCTTCAATGCGCGGATGATCGGAATGCCGCCGCCGACGCTCGCCTCGAAGGCCAGCTCCACGCCGTGGCGGCTCGCCGCCTCGAAGAGCCGTTCGCCCGCCGTGGCCAGCAGCGCCTTGTTCGCCGTGACGACGCATTTGCCCCGGCTCATCGCATCAAGCAGAAACCGCTCGGCCGGATCGTAGCCGCCGATCAACTCGACGATCACGTCGATGGAGGGATCGGCGATCACCTCGTCCGCCTTCGCGGTCACCTGATCACGCGACAAGCCCAGCGCGGCGCCCTTCGACGCGTCGGTATCGGCGGCCTTCACCAGCGTGAGCGGCACGCCCAGCTGCCGGCGGATCAACTCACCGTTCTCCTGCAACAGCCGCACCACACCGCCGCCAACCGTGCCGAGGCCGATCAGGCCGACCCGAATCTCCGTCCTTGGGGTTTTCTCGCTCATCTTTTACTATCCACTATCCACTTTTCACTTCTTCAGCACTTTCTTGATCCCCTGGACCGCCTGCTTGGTCCGGTTTTCATTCTCGACTAATGCAAAGCGCACATGGTCGTCGCCGTAGTCGCCGAAACCGATGCCGGGCGAGACGGCCACTTTCGCCTCGGTCAGCAGGAGCTTGGAAAATTCCAGCGACCCCATGCCTTGAAAACGCTCGGGAATTTTTGCCCAGACGAACATCGTCCCCAACGGCTTGGCGATTGGCCAGCCGATCCGGTTCAAGCCGGTGACCAGCACATCGCGCCGCTTGCGATAGATCTCGACGATCTCCTTGACCGGTTCCTGCGGCCCGTTCAGGGCATGGATCGCCGCGATCTGGATCGGCTGGAAAATCCCATAATCCAGATAACTCTTCAGCTTGGTCAGCGCGCCCACGATCTTCTCGTTGCCGACGCAAAAGCCCACCCGCCAGCCCGGCATGTTGTAGCTCTTCGAGAGCGAGAAAAAT
>CAZJRH010000092.1:0-2792 GCA_964548215.1 uncultured Nitrospirota bacterium | reverse complement strand
ATGAGCAGCCGGCGGAAGCTGGAAACCCTGAGCATTTGACGCGGAGGCTTGCGGCGCATGTTTGAAATCCTGGGCAAGACCAACATCGGTTTCATGGGCAAGCGCTACCATGCGTTCGGTCTGTCCGGGATGCTGGTGCTGCTCGGCGTGCTGGCGCTGGCGCAGATCGTGCGCGGCCACGCGACCCTGGGCGTGGATTTTACCGGCGGGACGGCCGTGCAGTTGCGGTTCGAGCAACCCGTGGACATCGGAGCGGCGAGGGCGGCGCTGGCCGACGGCGGGCTCCAGAGTGTGGAGCTGCAGGAGATGACGTCCGAGCGCGTGCTGCTGGTGCGGGTCAAACGGCAGACGACAATCGAGGAAAAGGCGGCGGCGCGGATTGTCGTCCTGCTGCAGGAGAAATTTCCCGGCAATCCGCTGACGGTGGAGGGCACGACCGAGATCGGGCCGACGGTCGGCCGGAAGCTGCGCGACGACGCGCTGCTGGCGGCCACGATCGCCATCCTCGGCATCATGATCTACATCGCCATGCGGTTTGAATTCCGGTTCGGCGTGGCGGCGGCGATCGCGATGCTGCACGACGTGCTGGCGGTCCTGGGCCTCATGTATGTCATGGACAAGGAAATCACGCTGTTGATCGTCACCGCGCTGCTGACGCTGGCCGGGTACTCGCTGACCGATAAAGTCGTCGTCTTCGACCGGATCCGGGAGAATCTTCGCCGGCGCCGCCAGGAGTCGATCGCCGAGGTGATCGACTCCAGTATCAACCAGGTGTTGTCGCGCACCGTGATCGTTTCCTTGAACTTCTTTTTTGCCGTCCTGGCGCTCTATCTGTGGGGGGGCGACGTGCTGCACGATTTCTCCCTGGCGATGGTGCTCGGCGTCGTCGTGGGCACCTATTCCTCGATCTTCGTCGCCAGCCCGCTGCTCATGCTCTGGCGGAGCCCGATCCGCATTTAAGGCGCCGGCGGCCATCTCCCGATGTCGCTCCCGATCCCCCACAACGGCCGCCTGAGCGAGATCAAATTGCCGACGTTGCTGCGCTCGCTGCATCGCGCCCAGGCGACCGGCATCCTGTCCCTGACCCGCAACGATCAGACCAAATCGATTTATTTCAAGAACGGCGACATGATCTTCGCCGGCTCAAAATACGAGGACGACCGGCTGGGCGAGATGCTGCTCAAATGGGGCAAGATCACCCTGGCGCAGTATGAAACCTCCGTCCGGCTGCTCAAGGAGACGGGCAAGCGCCAGGGGGCGATTCTCGTCGAGCTGGGCGTGCTGACGCCAAAGGCCCTCTACCACGCGGTGGCCGCGCAGGTCAAAGAGATCATTCTGAGCGTCTTCACCTGGCTGGACGGGGAGTATCGATTTGATGATGAGCTGTTCGAGACCAAAGAGGTGCTCGCGCTGCGCATGAGTTCCGGGTCGCTGATCTACGAGGGCATCCGCCGCATCACCGATTTCACCCGGCTGACGAAACTGCTGCCGCCGTTCGACACGGTCCTGGCCATGACCGCGGACCCCCGCGACTTGTTTCAGCCGATCGCCGTGACCCAGGCCGAACGGGAATTCCTGCTGCTGGTGGACGGTGAGCGGACGATCCGCGAACTGATCGGCGATGCGATGCTGCCGGCGCTGTCGGCGGTCCAGATGATTTATTTTTTAATGGCGACGGGCATCGTCCAGATCAAAACAGGCGCTGCGGCCGACGCGGAAGCGTCGGAGGATTCCCGCAGCCGGATCGAGCTGGAGCTGCAGGCGTTGATCTCGGAGGCGATCGGCCGGAAAAAAGATGAGGAGGTCGACACCAGCCGGGTCGAGCTGCTCGAGGAAGAGTCCGGGGTGGAGCATGCGGTCAGTTTTGAGTCGATCCGCCGGATTTTTGACGCCCTGGAGGGGAAAAATCATTATGAAGTGCTCGGCGTGGAGTCGACCGTGTCATCCGCCGAGATCAAAAAGGCCTATTTTCGCCTGGCCAAGGCCTACCATCCCGACCGCCACCACCAGCCCGGCATGGAAGAAGCCCACCAAATGCTGGACACGCTCTTCGACCGGTTGACCCAGGCCTACGACACCTTGCTGAACGCGGCAGCGCGGCGCCGGTATGACGAGACCCAGGCCCTCCAGCGCCATCCGCCCTCTCGGCCCAAGCCGGAGGAGGCCCGGCAGCGCGAGCAGCAGGCGGTGGATCAGAGCCGGCGCGGAGAATCGGCGCTGGTCAACGGCAATGCCGATGAGGCGATTTATTGCCTGGAGTGGGCCATCCAGCTCGACGGCAAGAAAGCGCGCTACCATGCGTTGCTGGGGCAGGCGTTGGCGGTCGTGCCCGGTCGGCTCAAGGAGGCGGAGCGGGAGCTGCTGCTGGCCGTCGAAATGGAGCCGTCCAGCGGGGACTATTATGTGGTGTTGGGCCTGCTCTACTTGAAGATGAAGATGCGGGAGAAGGCGCTGACGCAATTCGGCGAAGCGCTGCGCTGGGATCCGTCCAATAAGAAAGCGAAGGAACAGCTGGCCAAGTTGAAAAAGCGTTAATCCCGACTACGACGCGGGCTCGATCACGCATCGCAGCGGAAACCCCGCGGCGTGGGCCGCTTCGTGGACCTGCTGCTGGCGTAATTCGGCCTCCTCCAGCGGGAGCACTGCCACCACCGCCGCGCCGGTTTGGTGCACCTCCAGCATGACGCGCATCGCCGACGCCTGGTCCAAGCGAAACAGGGTCGTGAGAATTTTGACGACGAAGTCCATCGTCGTGACGTTGTCGTTGAGGAAAATGATCTTGTAGCGCGGCA
>CAZJRH010000091.1:0-2949 GCA_964548215.1 uncultured Nitrospirota bacterium | reverse complement strand
CGAGGTCGAGGCCGACCGGTGGCCGAAAAAGCAGCGCAGGCCCAAGCGTTTTTCCTGGGCCGATTCCAGCCGCTCGATTCCGCCCATCCGGACGCGCACCGACATGCTGTCGGCTTCGACATACAGGAGATCGGCCGACGTGGCGCCGCAGCGCTTGGCCTGCTCGAGCGTCGCGGCCGCCAGCGTGGCCGGATCGACCGTGGCCTGCCGGCGTGGACGGTGCGACGTCATACGCTGGTGCCCCCGACGGTCAGGGCGTCGATCCGGATGGTCGGCAGTCCGACGCCCACCGGCACCGATTGCCCGTCCTTGCCGCAGACGCCGACACCCTCGTCCAGCTTCAAATCATTCCCCACCATGCTGACGCGCGTGAGGACATCGGGCCCGTTGCCGATCAGTGTAGCGCCTTTGACTGGCGACGTGATCCTGCCGTCCTCGATCAGATAGGCCTCGCTGGCCGAAAAGACGAACTTGCCGTTGGTGATATCAACCTGGCCGCCGCCGAAGGAGACGGCATAGAGGCCGCGCTTCACCGAACGGAGAATCGCCTCCGGGTCCGACTGGCCGGCGAGCATGAAGGTGTTGGTCATGCGCGGCATGGGCGGATGGGCAAAACTCTGCCGGCGGCCGTTGCCGGTCAGCGGCATCCGGAGCAGGCGCGCGTTGAGCCGGTCCTGCAGATAGCCTTTCAAAATGCCCCGTTCGATCAGGACCGTCCGGCCGGTCGGCGTCCCTTCGTCATCGATGTTGAGCGAGCCGCGCCGGTTGGGCAGCGTGCCGTCGTCGACGATCGTGCACAACTCCGAGGCCACCTTCTGCCCGAGGCGCCCGGTAAATGCGGACACCCCCTTGCGGTTGAAGTCCGCCTCCAACCCGTGGCCGATCGCTTCGTGCAGGAGGATGCCCGGCCAGCCCGGCCCCAGCACCACCGTCATCGAGCCGGCCGGCGCCTCTTTCGCCGAGAGATTGAGCACCGCCTGCCGCGCCGCCTCCCGGGCGTAGCGCTCCAGCAGCGCCGGATCGAGCATCCCTTCAAACTCGAGCCGCCCGCCGCCGCCGTAATTGCCCATCTGGCGCTGGCCGCCCTCCTCGGCGATGCAGGTCACGTTCAGCCGGACCATCGGGCGCCGATCGCCGACCACCCACCCGTCCGAGCTGGCCACCACAACCAGTTTTTCCTCGCAACTGACCGAGGCGAGCACGTTCGTGATGCGCGGATCGACGGAGCGGGCGATCTGGTCCAATCGCCGCAACGCGGAAAGTTTTCCCTCCAGCGGGGCCTCGGTCGGCATCTGGCCCAGCGCATAGAGATCATGGCCGCCGCTTTTGCGGCCGGGCGCCAGGGCGGCAACATTGGCGGGCGCATCGACGGCGCCCTGCTGCGAAATGGCCCGGGCCTGACGGGCCGCCAGCATGAGACGGTCCAGCGTGATTTCGTCGGTGTACGCGTAGCCGGTTTTTTCCTGCGACAAGGCCCGCAGGCCGGCGCCCTGCGTCACCGACCGGGTCGCCGACTTGACGATCCCTTCGTCCAGCGCGAACGATTCATTGACGCGATATTCGGCATAGACATCGGCGTAATCGATCGCGCCGCCCAGCGCCCGGCCGATCACCTGGTCGAGCATGGCGCGATCCAGGCCGAAACGCTCGTCGAAAAACTTGACCGGGAGCTTCTGTTGGGGCACCAATTCGCCTGGCATCGAGATCCTCTCAGCGGCGCGCGGCGCCGTTACGCGGGCAGATCATTAATCGCATCGATCAATTGCCGGAGCCGGCCGTACTCCCGCCGGTTGAACGGAACGATCAACCGGGGCAGCTCCAGCAACAACGGCTCCTTTTCCTCTTCCGGCAGCGCTTCGCCGAGGGTCATGGTCCCGTTGACCAGAATATCGGCAAAATCCCGGTTCAACGCCGCCACCTGCCCGTCCGTCGGCCGTCGCTGCAGGCGCATGACCAGCCGGTCGTTCACATACCGGCTGGAATGATACACGTGATAAAAACGGGAGATCTCCTCGACCGCCGCCGCCGGATCGTGGAACAACCGGTAGAGATGGACATCCTCATTGGAAATCATGCCCGGCTTTAGCAGATGATTCTCCACGTACTCGTGCCAATGATGCCAGTAGGTGCCGCCCGGAACATCCAACAGCACGATCGGCACCAGATCGCTTTTGCCCGTCTGAATCAACGTCAACGCCTCGAAACATTCGTCCAGCGTGCCGAAACCTCCGGGGAAGAGCGCCACCGCCTGCGCCTCTTTAAGAAACATCAGTTTCCGGGTGAAGAAATAGCGGAAGGTCACCAGCTTGGGGTCGTCCAGGATATATTGATTCGGCAACTGCTCGAAGGGCAGCACGATATTGGCGCCGAAGCTCATCCCCCGTCCGGCGCCGGCCTGCGCCCCCTTCATCACCCCGTCGCCCGCGCCGGTGATGACCATGAACTCGCGCTGCACCATCAACTGGGCGAACCGTTCGGCCAATTTGTACCGGGGATCATCTTCCTTCGTCCGGGACGAGCCGAAGACCGTCACCTTGCGGACGTGCCGGTAGCCGGAAAAAATCTTGAAGGCGTAGCGCAATTCCCGCATCGCCCGGTTGAGAATCTTCAAATCGCCGCGGCCGTCCTGGTGCTCGACCAGTCTCAGCGCGGTGACGATCATCTCCTTGATCAGGTCGGCGTCGGGGCTGCCGCCGCACGCCTCGACCAGTTGCATGATCTGGTCGTCCAGTTTGCCGTCCATGAAGGGCGATCGTCGTGCTGGTTTCTCCTTCGCCATAGCGTCAGTCACCCTCATACCGGCTCAATTGGCCGTAGCTGCCGAACCATTTGGCGCCGGCCCCATCCACGGCGATCGCGTAGACGGCGCCGGCGAACAAGCCGTCGTCATTTTCAAAATTCGTGAAGCGGCGGAAATCGTACCGGCTCACGCCGCCGTCGGTGCCGATC
>CAZJRH010000090.1:0-2092 GCA_964548215.1 uncultured Nitrospirota bacterium | reverse complement strand
CGAGGAGCAGGTGGCCCGCGCCGGGGAATTCGCCACCTACGCGGTGCAGTGCGACGCCACCGATGAACGGGCGCTGAGGGCCGTGAGCACGCAGAACGTCGACATGGCGGTGGTGAGCATCGGGGAGAATATCGAGGCGAGCATTCTGGTGGTCACAACGCTCCGGGAGCTGGGGATCAAGCGGGTGATCGCGAAGGCGGTGACGCCGCTGCACGGGAAGATTTTGGAGAACATGGGCGTGACCGAGGTGATCTATCCGGAACGGGACGCCGGCGTGCGGCTGGCGCACCGGCTGACGGCGCCCAATGTGCTGGAGTATCTGCAGCTCTCCCCGGGCTACAGCATCGAGGAGGTCACGGTGCCGGACCAGTTGATCAGCAAGCCGATCGGCGACAGCCGGATCCGCACCGAATATCGGGTCAACATCATCGCGGTCAAGAAGAAAGTGCAGACCATGATCAAGGGGGCGCTGCAAAACCGCGAGTTCGTCAACTTCACGCCCGCGCCGACGGATGTGATGGAAAAGGGCGATGTGCTGGTGGTGATCGGACGGGAAGAAGATCTGGAACGTTTTTGCCGGATGGGCGAGTAAGCCGGCCCGCCCTCGTTCTTACGTTATGACGCCACCCGTCGGAATGCCTGCTTCGCCGTCTCGATCGTCCGCTTGATATCGTTCTCGGTGTGCGCGCCTGAGACGAACAACGCCTCGAACTGCGACGGGGCGAGATAGACGCCCGACTCCATCATCGACCAGAAAAAGGCGGCGAACCGTTTTGTGTCAGCGGTTTTGGCCGACGCATAATCGACGACGGGCCGGCCGGTAAAAAAGAAGCCCATCAGCGAGCCGGCTCGCGCCGGGGCGATCGGCACGCCGGCCGAATGGGCCGCTTCAATCAGGCCGTGGTACAACTGTTTCGAACGCCGTTCCAGCTTCGCATAAAAGCCCGCCGTTTTGATCTGGTTCAACATCGCAATGCCGGCGCTCATGGCCAGCGGATTGCCGGAGAGCGTGCCCGCCTGATAGACCGGCCCCGACGGCGCCACCAGTTGCATGACGTCGCGGCGTCCGCCATAGGCGCCGACCGGCAGGCCGCCGCCGATGATCTTGCCCAGACAGGTCAGATCGGGTTGTATCCGGTAGAGCGCCTGGGCGCCGCCCAACCCCACCCGAAAGCCGGTGATCACCTCGTCGAAGATCAGCAGCGCGCCATGTTGCCGGGTCAGCTCGCGCAGGCCGGCCAAGAAGCCGTCGGCGGGTAGGATGACGCCCATGTTGGCCGCGATCGGCTCGACGATGACGGCGGCGATCTCCCGGCCGTGGCGCTCGAAGAGCGCGGCGGCGGTTTTCAGATCGTTATAGGGCGCCTGCAGCGTGAGTTGCGCGACGGCGGCCGGCACGCCGGGACTGTCGGGCACGCCGAGCGTGGTGGCGCCGGAACCGGCCTTGATCAGCAAGCCGTCGGCGTGGCCGTGGTAGCAACCGTCGAACTTCAGAATCTTCTCCCGCTTGGTAAAGGCGCGGGCTAAACGGAGCGCACTCATCGTCGCCTCGGTGCCGGAATTGACGAAGCGCAGTAACTCCAATGACGGCAGGGCATGTTGGATCATCGCGGCCAACCGCACTTCCAATTCGGTCGGTGCGCCGTAACTCGTGCCCCTGGCGGCCGCCGAGCGGACGGCGTTGACGACGGCCGGGTGCGCGTGACCGAGGATGAGCGCGCCCCAGGAGAGGACATAATCCAGATAGCTGTTCCCGTCGGCATCCCAGATCTTCGCGCCCTTGCCGCGGGCGATGAAGAGCGGGTGGCCTTGCCGCGCGGGATCAGGGGAGCCGACCGAGCGAAACGCCCGCACGGGACTGCTGACGCCGCCGGGCAGTCGGCGGCTCGCCTCGGCAAAGAGCTTTGCTGATTTAGAATAACGTGATGTCGATTTCTTCATGGAGTGGAGCGGTATTCTAATGAGGGGGTAGGGCTAAGTCAAGGTAAGGCGGCATCAGTGGCGGGCGTAAGATCAGCGGGTGGAGGGATACCAGAGTTGCAGCGTGACCGGCGCCACCGTGATGCGCACGGGCAGACGGCCGATGAACTCG
>CAZJRH010000089.1:0-2669 GCA_964548215.1 uncultured Nitrospirota bacterium | reverse complement strand
CGCTGCATTATGATTTCCGTCCACCTTCGGCCGGTCCCTATGAGCTGAGCAAGGACGAGGCGAAGAAGGAGAACGCCGAAAAAATCAAGGAGAACGCGGGCCTCAACTATCGGCTGATGAACCAAACCGTCCAGGACGTGCTGAAGGACCTGAAAAAACACCATCCCGAGTATGACGCCAGCGTCGGCTATGAGATTGCCGGCTTTATCTGGTTCCAGGGCTTCAATGACCAGTTCTCGCCTGCCTTCCATGGCAATTACAAGACGAACATGATCGCCTTTGTGAAAGACCTGCGCAAAGAGTACAAAGTTCCGAACATGCCGGTTGTCATCGGCGTGCTGGGAACCGGCGCGACCAAAGAGGGTGTCGACAAGAACCCGGTTTCCGTCGCCCAGCGCGAAGCGGCGGCGACGCCCGAATTCAAAGGCAACGTGGTAGCCGTCGAAAGTTACCCGTTCTACGCACTGGACGCGCTGAAAATGTGGACCGACGGGACGTGGAGCAAGCGCGGCGCCGACTTTTCTTTGATCGGCAGCGACCGCCCCTATCACTACATGGGCAGCGGCAAATTCTTCGTCCGCCTCGGCGATGCGCTGGCGACCGCGATGGTGGATTTGAGGAAAATGCACAAGCAGTAGGTTTCGGCGACGATTCGTAGGCCGAGTGGTCGGCGCCAGCGACGCCCGCGGCGCCTATCCCACGGAACGGCCCGTCTCGCCCAAGGATATCTTGCATACCGTCTACCATCTGCTCGGCGTTGATCCGCACCGGATGATTACCGATCGTGTGGGCCGGCCCTTGCCCCTGGTCGCCGGGAGCAATCTCGTGCGCGAAATCTTGGCATGATATGAGGCCGGCAACGATGTTCCTCGCACGATAAACTTCGTGGATTCCGCGATTTGCAGCGAGAAATCGCTATGAATGATACCGAGCAAAAAAACAGGGCCAGTTTCGAGCGGATGATGAGGGCCACCATTCAAGAGCTGACATCAAGGAGGACAGTGAAGGAGACGGGCAAGGTGAATTGGTTCAGAAGGATACGACAAGGCTAGGTAGTAGTACCTGCCATGCCCACCTGGCCCTCTCGGATGTCCACAAGTGGCTCTCTTTTCTCGCTCGGTATCACTATGAATAGTGTATGCCAGGATCGCCGGGATCAAGAAAAGTTCGGGCAATCAAATACTACAATGGGTTGACTTCTATGAACTTGACCTCGCTTACAACAACTCGACGCGAGTTTTTCGCGCTGGGAGGACTGGCCGTCGGAGCACTCTCTCCGTTGGGGCTGTCGTTGTCAAAAGTTTTGGCGAATGAATCGTCCGGCAGGAACAAGAAGCAGATCAACGTCATTTTCATGTTCCTGCAAGGTGGCGCCAGTCACATGGATATGTATGACATGAAGCCGAACATGCCTGATGACATTCGTGGGAACTACCGTCCTGCTCCCGCCAATCTTCCCGGCTTGCAACTGAGTAGCCAACTACCGAAGCTCCGCGCCTGCGCTGACAAATTCTCGCTGATTCGCTCGATGCATTCTTACACGACCATGCATGGTGAAGGGGATGTCCATATCATGTGCGGAAGCCCACTGGACAGGAACGTCCAGGCACCGGGCATTGGTGCGGTTCTCAGCAGACAGCAGAGGCTGGAGTCCCGGTTCCTGCCGTTTGTGCAGGTTGGAAACATGAAACATCCCGCCTATAGTGCCCCTGGTTATGCTGGATTTCTTGGTCGTGGCTACAATCCGTACGTGATCGACCAGGATCCGAATTCCCCGGATTTCTCTATCAGCGAATTCGATCCGGCCTCCGATGTTGATCTCAGTCGATTGGCTGGTCGGAGGCAGCTGCTTCGATCACTCGATCGCTATCAGGCCGAGCGAGAAATGAGTCCGGAAGGCCGTGAACGTGACCAGTTTAACGAACACGCATTCAACCTTGTGACTTCGCAGAAAGCAAAGGGAGCATTTGATCTGTCACGGGAATCATCCAGGGTGCGTGATGCCTATGGCCGCAACCGGGTTGGGCAGTCAATGCTGTTGGCCCGGCGTTTGATCGAGGCAGGAGTGCGATTTGTGACCATCAAGGGTTATGTGGATACCGGAATCTACGCGTGGGACCATCACTGGGGTATCTTCTCTCACCTTGATAGACAGTTGCCGATCTACGACAGCAGCTATTCTGCCCTCTTAAACGACCTTGATGCCCGTGGGTTGCTCGAAACCACGCTCGTCATCACGGCGGGAGAATTTGGGCGAACGCCAAGGCTTAACAAGGATAACCAAGGTCCAGGGCGCGACCATTGGTCGCGTTGCTTCAGTCTGACGATGGGCGGTGGTGGTGTTAAGACAGGACGGGTGATCGGCGCCAGTGACCGGTTTGGCGCCGTACCCAGCGAGCGCCCCGTATCCGTTTCTGACTTTGTCGCCACGGTCTATCACGCGTTGGGGCTTGATCCCCGAGCGGAATTCGTGGCCCAGGGACGCCCGATGAAAATGCTTCCGGAAGGTTCCCCGGTTACTGAACTGTTCTAGTCCTTAAATAAGCGAAGATCCTCCCCTTTTTTCTTGGCAAACATATCCCAGGTGATGATGGAGTTTCTCCGTGCCGTCCTGAGGACGGTGAGAGGTTGTCAGGAGGTTGTGGTCAAGGATCGCCGCGCTTTCTGCA
>CAZJRH010000088.1:0-3261 GCA_964548215.1 uncultured Nitrospirota bacterium | reverse complement strand
TCAAGAACGGCAAGGTGCTCGACGAAATTGAATATATTTCGGCGATCGACGGGGACAAGTACGCCGTCGCGCAGGCCAATACCAAGCTCGACAGCCGCGGGCGCATCGAAGCGGAGACGATCTCGGCCCGGTACGGAGGTGATTTTGTGCTGGTCCCGGTCGAGCGGGTGGAATATATGGACGTGTCCCCCAAACAGATCGTGAGCGTGGCCACGGCGCTGATTCCCTTTCTCGAGCATGACGATGCCAATCGGGCCCTGATGGGGTCGAACATGCAACGGCAGGCGGTGCCGCTGATTCAGACCGAGGCGCCCCTGGTCGGCACCGGCATGGAGAGCGTGATCGCTCGGGATTCCGGCTACATTACCCTGGCCCGTCGCGCGGGTGTGGTGGAAAGCATGGACGCCAACCGGATCGTTGTTCGAGCGGACGAGGACTCGGTCAAGAAGACGACGTCTGGATCAGGCCGACGGCGTGAGTCGGATGGTCTGGTCGACATGTATCCGTTGATCAAGTTCCAGCGCTCCAACCAGAACACGATGATCAACCAGAAACCGGTGGCCAAGGTCGGCGCCCGAGTGGCCGCGGGGGATGTGTTGGCCGACGGCCCGGCGATCGATCAAGGCGAACTGGCGCTGGGGCGGAACGTCTTGGTCGCGTTCATGCCGTGGGGCGGGTACAACTTCGAGGACGCGATTCTGATCAGCGAAACGCTGGTGCGTGAGGACAAATTCACGTCGATTCACATCGAGGAATTCGAACTGGAGGCTCGTGACACCAAGCTGGGCAAAGAGGAGATCACGCGCGACATCCCCAATGTGAGCGAGGAAGCCCTTCGGAATCTTGACGAAAGCGGCATCGTCCGGATCGGCGCCGAGGTGAAGCCCGGCGATATTCTGGTCGGGAAGGTGACGCCCAAGGGCGAGACACAGCTGACGCCGGAGGAGAAACTGCTTCGGGCAATTTTTGGCGAAAAAGCCGGCGACGTGAAGGATGCGTCGCTGACGGTCCCGCCCGGCATCGAAGGGGTTGTGATCGGCGTCAAGATCTTTTCCCGGAAGGGCTCGGATAAGGAGGAGCCCGTCCACGCGGTGGAGAGCGACGACGTGACGCGATTGCACCACACGCACCGGGATGAACTTCGCATCATTGAAGAAGAGAAGTGGAAGAAAACCCGCAAGCTGTTGTTGGGCAAGGTGGTGGCCAAGGATGTGGTCGATCCCGAGACAGGCGAGGTCCTGCTCAAGCGCAAGCACCGCGTGACGAAAGAGGTGCTGGATCGGCTGCCCGATGAGCAGCTCAGGCACATTGTCTTGAGTGACGTGGATGAGCAGGAGTCGCTGGAAGAGCTCGATCGGAGCGCCAAGGAGCAGTCCGAATCGCTGCAAACGGGCTACGACGAAAAGATCGGCCGGCTCAAGCGCGGCGATGAACTGCCGCCGGGCGTGCTGAAACTGGTCAAGGTCTACGTGGCCATGAAGCGCAAACTGCAGGTAGGCGACAAAATGGCCGGACGGCACGGCAACAAGGGCGTGGTGGCCCGGGTGTTGCCGATGGAAGACATGCCCTACCTGCCGGACGGCACCCCGGTGGAGATGGTGCTTAATCCGCTCGGCGTCCCCTCCCGCATGAACGTGGGACAGATTTTCGAGACCCAATTGGGGTGGGCCGCCAAGGTGCTGGGTTTGGCAGTCTCCAGTCCGGTCTTCGACGGCGCGACGGAGGAAGAGATCAAAGGACTGCTCCGTCAGGCGCATCTGCCGGAAACAGGGCAGATTTCACTCTTCGACGGACGAACCGGGGAGCGGTTCAAGCGGCAGGTGACGGTCGGTTACATGTACATGCTGAAACTGCACCACCTGGTGGATGACAAAATTCACGCCAGATCCATCGGCCCCTATTCGCTGGTGACTCAGCAGCCGCTGGGCGGCAAGGCGCAATTCGGCGGCCAGCGACTTGGCGAGATGGAGGTGTGGGCGCTGCAGGCGTACGGGGCAGCGCATACGTTGCAGGAGTTTTTAACGGTGAAATCCGACGATGTCTCGGGGCGATCGAGGATTTACGAGGCGATCGTCAAGGGAGAGAATTTCCTGGAGCCGGGGTTGCCCGAGTCGTTCAACGTGCTGATCAAGGAGCTGCAGAGTCTGGGATTGGACGTGGAACTGATCAGGACGAAGGAATAAGCGGTGTTGCTCGGAGCGCGCCCCTTCTGACGGGAGGATTGATGGTGGAAAATTTGCACAGCTTGTTTGACAAGCCCAAGGACGCGATTGCATTTGACGCGATCCGAATCAAGATCGCTTCGCCGGAGAAGATCCGGTCGTGGTCCTACGGGGAGATCAAGAAACCGGAGACGATCAACTACCGTTCACTCAAGCCGGAGCGGGACGGGTTGTTCTGCGCCAAGATCTTCGGCCCCACCAAGGACTGGGAATGCAATTGCGGCAAATACAAGCGAATGAAGCACCGCGGCATCGTCTGCGACAAGTGCGGCGTCGAGGTGATTCAGTCCAAGGTGCGGCGCGAGCGGATGGGGCACATCGAGCTGGCCTCGCCGGTCGCCCATATCTGGTTTCTGAAGGCCGTGCCAAGCCGCATCGGGACGCTGCTCGACATGACGCTCAAGCAATTGGAGCGCATCCTCTATTTCGAATCCTATGTGGTCACCGATCCCGGTGATACCAATCTCAAGCCGCGGGACATGCTCTCCGAGGAGCTGTACCGCAAGGCCACGCAGGAGTTTGGCACCCGCTTCAAGGCGGACATGGGCGCGGAGGCGATCCGGGAGCTGCTCAAACAGCTCGAGCTGGAGACGCTCTACAAGGAGCTTCAGCGAAAAATCGGCAAAGCGACGTCGCTGGCCGTCAAGAAGAAGCTGACCAAGCGGCTCAAGGTGGTGGAGGCGTTTCGTCGGTCCGGAAACCGCCCGGAGTGGATGGTCATGGACATCATTCCCGTGCTGCCCCCGGAGCTTCGTCCCCTGGTCCCGTTGGATGGCGGACGGTTCGCCACGTCCGACTTGAACGATCTCTATCGCCGTGTGATCAACCGCAACAACCGGCTCAAGCGGCTCCTGGAACTCAGGGCGCCAGCGGTCATCATTCGCAATGAGAAACGCATGCTGCAGGAAGCGGTCGACGCGCTCTTCGACAATGGCCGGCGCGGCCGGGCCATTCGCGGCGCCAACCGGCGCCCGCTCAAATCGCTCAGCGACATGTTGCGGGGCAAACAGGGCCGGTTCCGTCAGAATTTGCTGGGCAA
>CAZJRH010000087.1:0-1703 GCA_964548215.1 uncultured Nitrospirota bacterium | reverse complement strand
GCCGAAGTGGTGCAGGTGACGTTCGATCCGGCCGTGATAAGTTTTAAAGATCTTCTTGAGGTATTCTTCGTAATTCATGATCCAACCACGATGAATCGTCAGGGCCACGACGCGGGCACGCAATACCGGTCGGCCGTCTATTTCCACACGCCGGCGCAGGAGTCGGCGGTGCGGCAGGTGATCAAGAACACGGAGGCCGCTCAACTCTGGGACGGCACGATCGTCACGGAAGTGGCCCCGCTCAAGGAATTTTTCCCGGCTGAGGACTATCATCAGCGCTATTACTTCGACAATCCCAGCCAGCCCTATTGCCAGGCCGTCATCGCCCCGAAAGTCGCCAAATTCCGCCGCCACGCATTGGCGCGGCTCCTCAAATAGTCGGATGAAGCCGAGGATCTTTGTGACGCGGGCGCTGCCCGACGTCGTGACCGCCGCGCTCAAGAAACGGTTTGCGCTCGAGATCAATCGGCGCGATCGTCCGGTGTCGCGCTTGGAATTGCTCCGCGGCGTGAAGAAGGCCGACGGGCTGATTGCGATGCTCAGCGACACGATCGATGGCCGTCTGATCGAGGCCGCGCCGAGGCTGCGGGTCATCGCCAATTATGCCGTCGGCTACAACAATATCGATCTGGCGGCAGCCGGCCGGCGGCGCATCGTCGTGACCAACACGCCGGGCGTGCTGACCGAGACGACGGCGGATCTGGCCTGGACGCTGATGCTGGCGGTGGCGCGCCGGCTGCCGGAGGGCGAAGCGATGATTCGTCTGGACCGTTGGACGGCCTGGGCGCCGACGCAATTGGTCGGACGCGACGTCCATGGAAAAACATTGGGACTGATCGGTTTCGGTCGGATCGGCCGGGCGGTGGCGAAGCGGGCTGAAGGTTTTTCGATGGAGGTGCGCTACTATCAGCGCCACCGATTATCGTCGATGGAGGAACGGCGGCTGCGGGTGCGCTATTGTCCGTTGGCGCGCCTTCTGAAAGAGTCCGACTTTGTTTCGCTGCATCTGCCGCTCAACAGCGACTCCAGCCATCTGATCGATCGCGCGGCGCTGCGATTAATGAAGCCGACGGCCTATCTGATCAATACGGCGCGGGGGCCGGTCGTCGATGAGTCGGCGTTGATCGACGCGCTGGAGCACAAGCGGATTGCCGGCGCCGGTTTTGATGTCTATGAACGGGAGCCGCATGTGCCGGCGCGTTTACGACGGTTGAAGAATGTCGTCCTGCTGCCCCATCTCGGCTCGGCCACGCAAGAGACGCGCACGCGGATGGGGATGATGGTGCTGGAGAATCTCACGGCCTTCTTTGCCGGAAAGAAACCGCCCAATCGAGTGAATTAAAAGAATTGGGGACAGATTTAAATCTGTCCCCCTTATGACAGCAGTTGCAGCCTCTGGAGAAAGGCCTGCATCGCTGAGAACAACGTTTCCTTGTGTTCGTTTAATCGATGATCGCCGCCGGCAAGCAGCAGCAGCTCCAGCGGTCTGGCTGTTGACCGTTGGATAAAGTCGATGCTGTCCTCGAACGGCACCGAGTCGTCATTCGTGCCGTGGATGATCAGCGTGGGCGTCCGATAGGCGGCGATCAGCCGGTCGACGTCATACTGCCCGGCATCCTCAAAGAGTTCCTTCCCGATCGTCACGCAGACCCATTCGTTCTGATAGGCGATCTCTCCGTCACGGTTCAATTTCGCCATGCCCT
>CAZJRH010000086.1:0-1599 GCA_964548215.1 uncultured Nitrospirota bacterium | reverse complement strand
CGAGATCGATGCCGCGCCGGAAAAGCGGCAGGTGACCGTGATCCTGGCGCAGCGGTTCTACTCTGTCGGCGCCGCGCAGGGCGACCGGCTCTGGCTGAAAGTCACCGACAGTTATCGCCTGCGCCGCTCGGTCGCCGAGCCCTTCTCGGATCTTCGGCTGCAGGCCGAGGCCCGGCCGTTGCCGTCCGTGACGGTGGCGGCGGAAAGTTTTGTGAATCTATACGGGCGGGGCGTCGTGATCATGAACAGCGAGTTGCGCGCCCAGCCGCGCGAGTGGCTGCGACTCGCGCTCGGGCAGCGCTACACGGAACGCGGCGCCGTCCCGCAGCGGGGCGACATTTTTTCGCCCGAAACTTCGGTGCTCCTGGATCCGATCGGCGGCCTGGAGCGCATCATGGCCGTGCGCTGGGGCGCGCAGGTGTTATTGCCGGGGCGGATGACGCTGGCGACGAAAACGCTCCTGGACCTGGAGCACCGGCAATTCACGGAGATGAGCTACGGCGTCCGCTGGCGCGGCGCCTGCAACGAGTGCTGGTCGGTCACCCTGGTCTACCAGAGTTTCCCCGACGAAAACCAGGTCTCGTTTCTGATCTCGCTCCGTGGTGTGAGCGGATCGGAATCCAAGGGCGTCAAGGAGCTGTTCCTCGAGTAGGCCGGCGCCCGCGGCGTCAGGGTCCGGTGACGTGCGTGATGCCGCCGATCGTGCCGAACCATTTCCCGCCGCCGGAATCCACCGCCACGGAATAGACGGGGATGCCGAGCAGTCCGTCCTGCTGCCGATAGTTCGTCATCCGGCCGCCGGCAGGGTCCAGGCGGGTGACGCCGCCATCGGTGCCGATCCAGAGCGCGCCGCCGGGGTCCAACGCGACGCTGTTGACGTGGTTGCCCGAGAGTCCCTCGTTCGTCGTGTAATTTTTCCATTGCCGTCCGTCGAATCGCGCCAGCCCCGCGCCCCAGGTGCCGACCCAGAGCCGGCCCTGGCGGTCAAGCGCGGAGGTGATGATGTAATTCGGATTGTACCCCGCGGCGGTTTTCGCGCCGGTCTCATGATGGGGGACAATCGGACTGTACGGCGCCGACGTGGGGGCTTGGGCCGGCTTCACCGAGGCGGCGCCGATGCCATCATCGTGCGTCCAGCTTTTCCAGCGCGCCGTCGACACCGCGGGCTGATAGCGGGTGACGCCGCCCTCCGTGCCGAACCAGAACGTGCCCGACGGCGCCCGCTGCAGCGTGTAGACCCATTTATCCACCAGGCCGTCGTCGGTCGTGTAGGTGTGAAAACGCCGGCCGTCGAACCGGCTGGCGCCCTTCCAGGTCGCGGCCCACATGGTGCCGTCCGGTTCGAAGAGCAGATCGTAGACCCACAGATCGCCGATCCCCTCGCCGGGCCGGTACGACGACCAGTCCCGTCCGTAGCGCGTGTCGCCGACGCCGAAGGGCGTGTAGTTGACGAATTGATGATCGGGCGGCCCCTGGGGGTTGAGCCGTGACAGCCCGCCGCCATAGGTGCCGATCCAGACCTGGCCCTTCGGATCGACCCGGATGGCGAGAATGATGTCGCTCAGCAATCCCTGTTTCGTGGTGTAGAGGGTGTGCGCG
>CAZJRH010000085.1:0-3880 GCA_964548215.1 uncultured Nitrospirota bacterium | reverse complement strand
GGTGACCATGGCCATTATCTTTGTGCTGGCTTCCGTCGCCATGCCGCTGGTGAAAATGAACACCAAGCGAGGCAAGGAGATCGAGCTCCGCCAGCAGCTCCGCTTGGTCCGCCAGGCCATCGATGAATTTCATCGCGACTGGAACCGCGCCGGCCCGATGCTACTCGGCGACCTCTGCAAGGAGAATCAGCTCACGTGCAAGGAGGTCAGCAGCGACTTCGGCTACCCCGAGTCCCTCGAGACCCTGCTGGAAGTGAAGCTCACCGGGGAGAAAGCAACCGTCGGCGGCCTGGATGTGCGCCGCTATCTTCGGCGCATTCCGGTGGACCCACTGACGCAGTCGACCGAGTGGGCGCTGCGTTGCTACAAGGATGATCCGGACGCCTCATCCTGGTGCGGGGATGACGTGTATGACTTGCACACGGCCAGCGATGAGATGGCGCTCGATGGCACGGACTATCGGAACTGGTAGAAGGTGAAAACTGCGGATTAGGGATTAGTGAAGAAAAGGCGGGGTAAGGATTAAAAAACGCAACGGAGAAAAAGGAGCAAAGGCATGCCGACGACGCAGGAAATTGAGAAACGATTGGGACGGGTAAAAAAACAGGCGGCCGGCAGCAAGGAAGCGGCGGTTCAGCGCCAGTTGCACAAGACACAGCGCCGGTTGCAGCGAAAACTGCGCGCCTGGCATCGCGCCGACGCGCCGAAGGTCAAGCCGGCGAAGGGCGCCGCCGCTCCCTCCGGGGGGCCAGCACCGGCCGACGCGCCCGCCTCGCCGCCGGCCGGGGGATAAGACGAACGCGCACCGCACGATGACCTCGCCTCGCGGGTGACGGCTGTGGGACGCCTGCGATCGCTGCGGCCGCCGGTTGACCGCGAATCGCGCCGCCGCGCAGTCCTGTTCCTTGCCGTCGGAGCGGTACTTCTCGGCCAGCCGCTGACCTGGCGCCTTGGCCCCCTCCCGCGTCCCTTCCTTGTCGCCGCGGCCGCCGCGCTGCTCGCGGCGGCCGCGCTGCTCGCGTGGTCCGCTGTTCGCGCCGGCCGATTGCCGCCCAAGCGCCGTCTTCTGTTGTTGTGGCTGGTCTTGCCCGTGCTGCAGGAGTGGATGTGGCGCTCCGGCGGTTTGCAGTCGCCGGCGCTGCCGCTCTATCCGGCGCTCGCAATGGTCGCCGCGCTGATGTTGCCGCGGCGGCTTTTCTACGCCGCCATCGCCGCCCCGGTCGTCTCGCTGCTGCTGGTCGCCGCTTTTTCTGGCGATTGGACGCCGCCGGCCGTCTGGCAGGGCGTGGTGGCGCTGGCCGCCACCCTCATCGTCCCGGAACTGGCTTGGCGCCACGTGCATGCGCTCTACCGGCGGACCGAGCGGGCGGCTGCGCCGCAGGACGAATGGGAGCCGCGCGACCATTGGGCGGCCCCGCTGCCGGAGGAGGCGCTTTTTTCCCAGACGGCCGACCAAGGGTCGCGCGACGTGCAGGCCCGCTTTCGCGAGCGGGCCCGGCAACTACTGGGTTTATTGAAGCAGGCCGTCCCGCAGGCGCGCAGCTGCGCGCTGTTTCTCTATCAACCGGCTGACGAGATGCTCCGCTTGGAACTGTGCGTGGGCGGGCCCGCGCACGATTATCAGGAGGAGCTGTTGATTGGAAAGGGACACGGCGCCATCGGGTGGGCGGCCAAGGAACGCAAGCCCTGCCTGTACGCGCGCTTGGACCCGCAACGGCAGCGGCCGCCCTATTATCGGGCCGAGGTGAGTGTTCGTTCGCTGTTGGTGGTGCCCTTTTCCAGCGGGGAACGGTTCGAGGGTGTCCTCTGTGTGGACAGCGCCCGGGCGGAAGCGCTGGGCGATCGGGAGGAGGGGTTGCTGGCGCTGACGGCGGGGTGCCTTCAGGCGCAACTGGAAGATCTGCGGCAGCAGCGGGAGATCATCCAGCAAAACCGTGATTTTTCCATGCTGCACGCCGCCAGTCAGTCGCTCAATTCGGGGCTCGATCTGCAGCGCCGCCTCGAGGCGATGACCGAAATGGCCCAGCGCATCGTGCTGGCGGAAAGCAGTGTCCTGTGCCTGCTCGAGCCCGGGGAACGGCGGGCGGCCATCCGCGTGGTGCGGGGGACGAAGATGGCGTCCTATCTGGGGCAGAGCTTCGCCCTGACGGACGGGCTGGTCTGCCTGATGGTGAAAAACCGCCAGCCGATTCTCCTCTCACAATTGTCCGACGAGCAGCCGACCCGGTTTTTCCCGCTCAAGTCAAAAATCCGGGTGACGGCCCGCTCGTTTCTTGGGGTGCCGCTGATCCTGCAGAACCAGGTGATCGGCCTGCTGATCTGCACGGCCGATCTGCCGTCGGCCTTCACCGCATCGCACCAGCATTTGCTCTCGATCCTGTGCAATCAGGCCGCCCAGGCGATCGCCGACTCGCAACTGCACGCGAAAGTGGAGCAGCTGGCGTCGGTCGACGGTCTGACGAACCTGTTCAACCACCGGGCGTTCCACGAGCGGCTGCGCTACGAGTGGGAGCAGGCGCAGCGCCACGGTGAATCGTTGACGCTGATGATGGTGGATCTCGACCACTTCAAGCGCGTCAACGACACCTACGGCCATCAGACCGGCGACCGCATCCTCAAGCAGGTGGCGGCCTTGCTGGGAAAGTTGGTCCGCAAAGTGGATACGGTCGGGCGATACGGCGGCGAGGAATTCGCCGTGCTGCTGCCCAAGACCACGGCCCCGCAGGCCGGCCGCATGGCCGAGCGCATTCGCAGGGTGATCGAGCGGAATCGATTCGGATTGGAGGGCGTCGCCGTGCCGGTGACGCTGAGCATCGGCGTCGCCTCGGCGCCGGCCGACGCCGCCAGCCCCGATCAGTTGGTCAGCGTGGCGGACAAGGCGCTCTACTGGGCCAAGGAGCACGGGCGCAATCGCGCCGTGCTCTATGCCGAGCTGGCCTCGGCCACAACCCGGCAATAAGGCGCTAGCCCGGGCCGGGCGGCTTGTCGCCGGAGGGAATCCGGGTTTTGATCCGTTCGAGTTCTTCTCCGGCCTTGGCGCCGAGTTTGGGGAGGGTCTTGCCGAGCCGTTCCAGCTCGCCGTCCAGCGGCCGCAGGCGCGCGGCGCCGGCCTCGTTCTCCAGCCCGAGGGCCGTTTGCAGGGAGGTGCGGGCCTGCGCGACGGCACTCTTGGCCATGCCGAAATCCTGATGCTGCAGATGGGTCTGGGCCAATGTCAGCGCGTCCCGCATTTCGATCAAGTGGCCGCGGATCCTGGTGCGGGTCAGCAACCGCTCCAGCTCCAGCGTTTTCTTGGCCATCTCATTCTTCACCTGCTCCATGCTGTGGCGCACGACGCGCTGATCGCGGCCGCCGAACAGGTAGCCGCCCCCGAACGCGAGCAGCATCAGCAGACCGGTGATGAATATTTTTCCCACTGCCACGCTCCTCTGGTGTTGTGAATCAACCCCTACACGTTGTGGAGTCAGTCGATATATACCACAAAATCTATTGACAAGTCAGCGATTCTATGAAAAAGTACTGGGTTGATGTACCAGCAGTTTTTTCAATTCCGGCGTCTACCCTTTCAAATGACGCCCGATCCCCATTTCTTCTTTTTTACCGCTCGCCACGAGGAAGCGTTCAACCAGGCGCTCTACGGCGTCAAGGAGCGCAAAGGGTTCATGATCCTGACCGGCGAGGTCGGCACCGGCAAGACGACCCTGTCGCGCCTGTTGATCGAGCATCTGGGCGCGCGCGTGAAAAGCTCGCTGCTGTTCAATCCCAATCTGACCACCGTCGAGCTGCTGCAGACGATCAATCGCGATTTCGGGATCAACGACCAGAGTTATTCGAAAAAAATTCTGACCGATGAATTGAACCGGTTCCTGCTCGAGCAGCT
>CAZJRH010000084.1:0-2302 GCA_964548215.1 uncultured Nitrospirota bacterium | reverse complement strand
ATCTCGGCGATCGCCGAGACCAACCGGCTGCCGTTCGATCTGCCCGAGGCGGAAAGCGAGCTGGTGGCCGGCTTTTTCACCGAGTACAGCGGCATGCGCTTCGCCTTTTTCTTCATGGCCGAGTATGCCAACATGATCCTGGTCTCCTGCATCGGCGCGATTATTTTTCTGGGCGCCTGGCATCCGCCCTTTGATTTTTTGCCGTCGGGCGGCCTGTTCGGCGTGGCCTGGTTGCTGCTCAAGGTCTATGCGCTGCTCTTCGTGTTCATCTGGATCCGGGGTACGCTCCCGCGGTTGCGTTATGACCAATTGATGCGCCTCGGCTGGAAAACGCTGGTGCCGCTGGCGCTGGCCAACATTGTCGTGACGTCGATCATCGCCTATTTCGCCCGGTGAGGTCCATGAATCCAGCATCGATATATGGCCGGTCGTTCACGCGGCAAGCGGTAAAATTGCTCCGGACCATCTTCATGGCCGAGATTCTGCACGGTCTGTTCCTGACGTTCCGGCACCTCTTCGTCCGTTCGGTCACCATCCAATATCCGCACCAGAGGCCCGAGCTCTCCAGGCGCTATCGGGGCGTGATGTCGCTGCTGCGCTATCAGGACGGGGAGGAGAAATGCGTGGGCTGCGGGCTCTGCGAGGTGGCCTGCCCCTCCACGGTGATCAAGGTGGTCAGCGCCGAGCTGGACGGCACGCCCATGAAGCGGTACGCGCGGGAGTACTGGTTTGATTTGAGCCGTTGCGTCTTCTGCGGCTTCTGCGTCGAAGCCTGCCCGGTGGACGCCCTGGCGATGACGCCCAATTATGAATTCTCGACCACGAACAAGCGCGACCTGATGCTCAGCAAGGAGACGCTGCTGGGCCTGGGCGACCGGTATTTCCCGGACCAGCCGCCCAAACCGGCGTTCGTCGGTTCCTGCGAAAGCGAAATGTACCTGTTGTCCGTCCAGCAAAAAGGCTATCCGTCCAAGGCGGCCCAGCACCCCGTGCCGCCCTCGGTGCAGGCCACCGCCGTCAAACCGGGCTCCGTGAAGGATTAGAGCATTTCCTGATGACCGCGCTGCTCTTCTTCTATTTTGCCGGGACCATCATCGGGTCGGCGCTGCTGGTGATTCTGCTGCGCAATCCCGTCTACTGCACGCTGGCGCTGCTCGTGATGTTCGCCCATGTGGCCGGCCTGTACGTGCTGCTCAACGCCGAATTCATCGCGGCGGTTCAGGTGATTGTCTACGCCGGCGCGATTCTGGTGCTCTACCTGTTCGTCGTCATGCTGCTGAACGTGAAGCGGGAGGAGCGGTTTCAGCGGCAGTTGATTCCGGCCTCGATCGTCGGCGCGCTGCTGCTGGTCGAGGTGGTCGTGATCGTCTTCGTCGGACGCTTCGCCGAGTTGACCGGCCAGTTTCCGCAGTCGAGAATCGAGGAGGTCGGGAGCACCGCCATCATCGGCCGGGTGCTCTTCACCGACTACCTGCTGCCCTTCGAGGTCGCCTCGCTGCTGCTGCTGGCGGCGATGGTCGGGGCGATCGTGCTGTCCAAGAAATCCGGGGCCGGGGTCCAGGGGCCGGGGTCCGGGAAAGAACAAACCGGGTCCAGGGTCCAGTAGCCAGGGTTCAGGGAACACACGACGCATGGTTCCATTGTCCTATTACGTGATGTTGAGCGCTGTGCTCTTCATGATCGGGCTGATCGGTGTGCTGATCCGCCGGAACATCGTGATCATTCTGCTGTCCATCGAACTGATGCTCAACGCCGCCAACATCAACTTCGTCGCCTTTTCCCACTACGCGGAGACGATAACGGGGCAGGTGTTCGTCTTTTTCGTCATGACGGTCGCCGCCGCCGAAGTGACGGTCGGCCTGGCGATCGTGATCGCCCTCTACCGGCGCCGCGCCACCCTCAATGTCGAAGAGCTTAACCTTTTGAAATGGTAATGGCGCGCGCTTCCGTCCTAGCGTAACCCCGACGTGCTCACCTACGTCCTCATTCCGCTCCTGCCGCTTGCCGCCTTCATCACCATCGGCTTGTTCGGCCGCTGGTTTCGGGGCCGCGGCCATTACGTCGCCGTACCCGCTGTTGTCGCCTCCTGGGCGCTGTCGCTGCTGACCCTCGCGCGGGTGGGGGAGGGGCTGCGCGTCAACGAAGAGCTCTACGTCTGGATCGTCTCGGGCGATTTCCGGGTGGCTCTCGGCCTGCTGATCGATCCGCTGACCGCCGCCATGCTGATCCTGGTGACGACGGTGAGCGCGCTGGTGCATCTCTATTCCATCGGCTACATGCGGGGCGACGGCGGCTACGACCG
>CAZJRH010000083.1:0-2118 GCA_964548215.1 uncultured Nitrospirota bacterium | reverse complement strand
GGCATCGGCGCGGACACGTGGGGGGCAGCCGCTCGGAGGAGATCGGCAAACTCAGCCGCGGTGGCCGGTCGATCTGCAGGGGACTTGGCCAGCGCGGCCTCGATGGCGGCGGCGACGGCGTGGGGTACGCCGAGCGGGCGGAGGTCGGCGGGCGGCTCGACGTCGATGCGGCGCATCACCGCGAACATGTTCTCGTCGGAGTCGCGGGCGAACGGAGGCTTGCCGGTGCACAAGGCGTGGAGGGTCGCGGCGAGGGAGTACACGTCGCTGGGGGCGGATGCCCGCTCGCCGGCGAGGACCTCGGGCGCGGCGTAGGCCAGGGTCGCGGTGAGCATCCCCGACCGGGAACGCGTGCCGTCTTGCAAGGTGGCGATGCCGAAGTCGCCGAGCTTCGGTTCTCCCAGGCGGCTGACGAGCACGTTGTCGGGTTTGACGTCGCGGTGCAGGCTGCCCTCGTCGTGGGCGGCCTGGAGAGCCCCGGCGATCTTGATGCCGATGTCGACCGCCTCGATCCACGGCACCGCGCCCTGACGGGTGATCCGGTCGCCGAGGGAGCCGTGGGGCATGTGTTCCATGACCAGGTAGGGCCAACCCTCTGGCGTGTCACCGGCGTCGAACACGGTGACGATGTGGGGATGCCAGGCCAGCCGGCCGATGCTCGTGCACTCGCGGCGGAAGCGGCGCCGGGCGTCGTCGGACACGTCGAGCACGGTGATGATCTTGACCGCGACGTCACGCTGGAAGACGTCTTGCTGGGCCCGGTACACCACCGCGAAGCCGCCGCGCCCGATCTCGACGAAGTCGCGAAAGCCCGGGATGGCTACGTGTCGACCACTTCGCTCGGCCATCGGCTCCTCGCTCACTCACCGCCCCGGGATCGGCTCGGCGGAGACTACCGCGCCGCCGCCGACCACGACGCCCAAGGAAGTTCCGCGAAGACCGAGCTGGAGGCGTCGACCGGGCTCGGTCGTGGCGACTTCTTGCAGGGCAGCGGCGATGTCGTCTTTCAGCTGTTGCCAGGCCGCGAGTTGTTTGACCAGTCCGTCCCGGTCGAGCCGCTCGAGCAGCAGGGCGCGGTGCCTCCCGAAGTCACGTTTGAACTGGTCGCGCCGACGGCCCCGGAGCTGGCTCGCCTCCAGAAGGGCATCGAGAAGCGCACCCTTCGGATCGGCATGTGATTCCACGGACTTGACCGACGGAAGCTCAAGGGGTGCGGTTCCGCCCGGCCGCCCGACCGCAGGGTCATGCCACCTCGAACAGCGTCGTCTGGGCGCCGGGCGGGTGCTGAAGGTACGGCAACAGGTCGGCCTTTGTCGCGCCCTCTCCCGGCGCCGTCCGCCACGTACCCTGCATTCCATCGAGGCGGAGGGCTCTCACCATCTGGCCGTCGCTCTCGACGAAACGCTCCGACGCCTGCAGCAGGTCGGCTGGTGACACCAGTTGAACTACGCCCGGCGAATGGGTGTTCACGATCACCTGCCGCATGGGATTGTCCTCGGTCGGCGCGGCAGTCGGGTCGACCGCGAGGTCCTCGACGAGGCGAACCATCTCGGGGAGGTTCGCCGGATGGATCCCGTTCTCGGGTTCCTCCATGGCTATAAGACCCGTCATGAGCGGGTCTTCGAGGATCACGCACAGCGCGAGGTACCGCAGCGTGCCCTCGGAGAGAGCGCGCGCCGGCAGCTCGCCCCGATGCCCGTCGGTCACGACAACGCTCAGCAGCTCCCGCACCTCATCGACATCGACGCGAATGTCCCGCACGTCGAGCCCCGCCAGGCCCGACAGGCGGTTCGCCACCGTGGCGTACACGTCCTCGGGGAGGCGTCCGTCGGGAGCGTTCTGGGCGATCCTGTACAGGGCAGCCGGCAAGTGCTGGCCATCGCTCGACATCATCCGGGCGTCGCCGAATCGGTCGGAGGTGCGCAGCGCCGAGGGCTCGAGCGCGAGCCGTCGCCACGACTGCATCTCGCGACGGGCGAGCAGGACCGTCGGCGACTCTGCGCTAATCACCCCGGCGAGTACCGTGCGCGGTAGGCTCGACGCGAGCTTGGGCACTCCCTTTCCACGACTTCCGCCGTCCTGGTGCAGCCGGATGACCACGCCACTGCCCGAGCCCTC
>CAZJRH010000082.1:0-2731 GCA_964548215.1 uncultured Nitrospirota bacterium | reverse complement strand
CTTCACGACGGGCCCGTGCGGTCCCCGCGCCCGCGCGTCGCCGCGCCCGCCCGGTGGCGCCAGGCCCTCGCGCAAAAGCCTGGGTGGAACGAGACCGGAAGGTGTTGTCGCCGTCGCTGACCCGTTCCTATCCGCTTGTGGTGGCGAACGGGAAGGGCGCCGTTATTACCGACGTGGACGGTCGGCGCTATCTGGACTTCACGTCGGGCATTGCGGTCACCGCCACCGGCCATTGCCATCCCCGGGTGGTGGAGGCGATCGTCCGGCAGGCCAAGGCGCTGATCCACATGTCGGGGACCGATTTTTATTATCCATCCGAGATCCGGCTGGCCGAACGGCTGACGGCGCTGGCGCCCGGTCCCGCCGCCAAGCAATGTTTTCTGACCAACTCCGGCACCGAAGCGACGGAGGCGGCCATGAAACTGGCCCGCTACGCGACGGGGCGGCCCTATTTTGTCGCGTTTGTCGGCGGATTCCACGGCCGCACCTACGGCGCCATGTCGCTCTCGGCCAGCAAGCCGATTCACAAGAAAGGCTTCGGCCCCCTGGTGCCCGGTATTTTTCATGTGCCGTATGCCAACGCCTACCGCTGTCCCCCGGGGGTGAAGCCCGATCAGTGCGACGTCCACTGCCTGCGCGTCATTCAAGAAGAACTCTTTGCCCGGGTGGTGTCGCCGGAGGAAGTCGCGGCCATCGTCGTGGAGCCGATCCAGGGAGAAGGCGGCTACGTGGTGCCGCCCGACGGTTTCTTGAGGAAACTGCGTTCGCTGGCCGACGAGCACGGCATCCTGCTGATCATGGATGAAATTCAATCGGGCATGGGCCGCACCGGCCGGATGTGGGGATGCGACCACGAGCGCGTCGTGCCCGACATCCTCATCACCGCCAAGGCGCTGGCCTCGGGCCTCCCGTTGGGCGCCATGATCGCCGACGCACGGCTGATGCGCTGGAAGCCGGGCTCGCATGCCAACACCTTCGGCGGCAATCCGGTGGCCTGCGAGGCGGCGCTGGTCACGCTGGAGTTGCTGGAAGACGGATTGATCGCCAATGCGGCCGCCGTCGGGGCCTATCTGCTGGAACGCTGCCGCGAGCTGCAGGCGCACCACCGGCTGATCGGCGACGTGCGCGGCCGCGGGCTGATGATCGGTCTGGAGCTGGTCCGTGACCGCCAGAGCAAGGAGCCGGCCGTTCAGGAGCGCGATCGCGTGATTCAGGCCTGCTTTCAGAAGGGGTTGCTGATTCTCGGCTGCGGGCAGAGCGCGCTGCGATTGTCGCCGCCGCTGATCATCACCCGCCGGCAGGCCGATCGGGCCGCCCAGGTGCTGGACGAGGCGCTGACTGACGTGGAAGGGCGGCGCTGGGCCGCTTAGGACTGCGGGGCGGGGAGGGCCGGCTCGCCCAGGGCGTTCTCGTCCTGGACCGGTGATCCCAGTAATTGTTTGACGGCCGCCAGTAAATCCCGGATCTGAAACGGTTTGCTCATGTAGGCATTGGCCTTGACGTAGCGCGACCAGTCGCGGCAGACCTCACCCCGCACCATCGTGAAAATGATCACCGGAATCTGCGATAGGGCGGTGTCCGCTTTCATCTGGTCGCAGACGGCTGTTCCGTCCATTTGGGGCATCACGAGATCGAGGATGACGAGGTCGATCGATTCCTTCTTGAGCGAGCTCAGCGCGGCCACGCCGGACGGCGCCTCAATGACCCGGTATCCGTGACTCTTGAGCACGTACCGGACCGAACGCCGGGCGTTGGTGTCGTCGTCCACCACGAGAATCGTCTTCATCCTGCACCCCCCCGAAAAAACCAACCGCCCATTCTCTCGGAAACCCCAGAGCATGGGCGGCGGGTTTCCACTTCGGCAGCGCTTCCATCCGTCGGCGTCGGCCTCGGGACCAGTCGCTTTGCGCCCCCGCCTTGCGACGGGTTTGCTCTTATCGTGTGGAATGCAACACTATGAAGGCCCCATCGATCGGAGCCGTTGTCATCAATGAGTAAAGCAAAGAATATGCCAGTCGGTGGCCATTGAAAAAACAGAGGATTTATGTGCGTTTACCGACGATATCCGTTCAAGAATGTACGGTGGCGTTCAACCCCGTAAAGCCCGGCAAAATTTCCGGGCCACGGGGCTATCCCGTGATGACCGCCCTGTCAGGCAGAGCCCGACGAGGGGCGGTCATCTTACGGGATCAGTTGCCGGGGCCATCTGGTCATCGGGTGGAACCGATGATTCCGCCGGTGATTCCGGCGCTGTCTCCTCTAACGGCAACGGCTCCGATGGGGGAACGGTCTCGTCGGGCAGGAGCGGGTCCGACTCCTCCAGCGGCGCGGGCAGCTCTTCCAACGGCGGGGGCGGTTCGACCGGTTCCGTCGTCGAAGGCTGGGCGGGGAGGCGGCGTTCCACGAGCCGTTGGATGGCGGCGGCTCGGTTGAGGGCTTTGTCGGGTTCGCTCTCGTATCGGAGCGGCGCCGGCAGGACGGCCGCTAGCCACGCGGCCTCTGCAATGGTGAGGTCGGCCGTCGAGACGCCGAAATGATGGCGGGCCGCCGCTTCGGCGCCGTAGACGCCGCGGCCCCATTCCACCACGTTGAGGTAGAGCTCCAGGATGCGGGATTTGCTCAGCCGCCGTTCCATGCGCGAGGCGATCAGCGCCTCGGTAATTTTTCGCCAGAGGGTTTTTTCGGGCTTCAGGTAGAGATTTTTGGCCAGTTGCTGCGTGATGGTGCTGCC
>CAZJRH010000081.1:0-4729 GCA_964548215.1 uncultured Nitrospirota bacterium | reverse complement strand
CGACCTTGGCCTCCCACGGCGGCAGCCGCAGCGAGTCGGCGGCGATCTCCAATTGCCGGTCGAGGTCCCACGCATTAACGGCGTCGATTTGTTCCTGCAGTTTGCCCTGCTGCTCGATCAGCTTGGCCATCGCATCGTCCGACATCGGCTCGGCGAATTTTGTGCTGATGGCATTGTATTCATCCAGCAGCTTCTTGGTTGAGGCTACGCCCTCTTCCACATTCCCGCGCACGTCCTTGGTTGGATCAAGCTGCGGCTCCTGCGCCAGAAAGCCGATCCGCACACCTTTGGCGGGTTTCGCCTCGCCCAGAAAGTCGGTGTCGACGCCCGCCATGATCCGCAGCAGCGTCGATTTGCCCGAGCCGTTCAGCCCCAGCACGCCGATCTTGGCGCCGGGGAAGAACGAGAGCGAGATCTCCTTGAGGATCTCGCGCTTGGGCGGGACAACCTTGCCCACTTTGTGCATGGTGTAGATATATTGGTAGGTGGCCATGGAGGGACACTATAACGGAATGACGCAGGGAAAAGAAAGGGACAAAAATGGGGTCAGAGAACATTTTTTGACAATAAAACTCTCATCGAGAAAAAATGTTCTCTGACCCCATTTTGCGATCTGAGGGCTGGTGTGCGCTGTCCGGTATCATGGCGCCGGTGAGCCTGATCGTGTCGCTCCATATAACTGATCGACAAGATCAGCGAACGCAAGCAGTGCCGGTGTCTCGGTGAACGGTTCGAGATCTTTGTCGGTCCGGAACGCGAGAATTGCGTTGTCATGCACCTCCAGATAAAAGTCCGGATGCGCCTCTAAAAACGCGATCAGCTCTGGAAAAAACAGCGCCCGGATGCGCTCTTCATCATCGCCGCGCAGGTGGTAGCGCTCGCAGAAGGCAGGATAGGCGGCGAGGCTGATCTCTCTGTATTCGACCAGATACGTCTGGAGGTAATGGTTTGGCTCCATCACGCAGTTGGGAAGACTGACGGTGTGGTCCTGAAAGCGAATGACGATCACCGTGTGACGGGTTTCCGTATGGTCAACCGGGAGCAGGGAAAAGCTATAGTCGAAGATCCTCACGGCGCACCGCTTGTGGGCGCCGCTCACGAGATTGCGTTCCTGGCGGTTTGATCCACGGCTCAGGAAGATGAAGCCGTCTGCGTTGAGCGAGCTGACGATCGCCGGGGAAAACTGAAAACCGCGTCCGCGGGCGAACTCCAGCATCTGCTGCTGGCGGGCGGAGAGTTCGACCGCTCGCTTCTTCACCTCCGGATCATGGAGGCCGGCCGAGAGGGAGTGGCTTGCGAAGCGGTGGAAGCCGTCGAGTCCGAGAATCTCGCATCGTCCGCCATCGCGTATGCGCTGCTCCTGGACATAGTGGAGGTATTCAAGAGTGGTGTGGTCGACCACCCGGGCGGCGTGGGTGAACACGAGAGACAAGTCGGCGGTAGGCGGAATGGCGGCGAGCGCTCGTTCAAGATGCAGCAGGTTGAAACAGACACTGGTGGAGAGATAGGCGGTCACGGATTGCCCCCCATCATTGCCAGTGCGCTTGATGTGCACGACGGGGTTGACGAAGAATGTGCGGAGATTGGTCCACGCCAGGCGCGGCCATTGTGCGGGGGAGACTCGACCGGTCAGGATGAGTTGTGGCGATGGCGTGACCAGGTAGACAAGCAGCAGGAGCTTCGCGAACACCCCGAGAAGGATCCCGACCAGCAAGTCGGTGAACCACAAGGTGGCGGCCACCGTGACCACGAAGAGCAACAACTGCTCGCGCCCGACCGACAGCGTGTTTTTCCAGACGATGGGCTCGCACAACCGCCAGCCGATGTAGATCAGAATCGCCGCGAGCGTGACGAGCGGAATCCGCTCGATCATGGCCGCGCCGATCAACACATAGATCATCAGGAACACGGCGTTGTATCCATTCGCCCATAACGTCCGGCCGCCCGCATCGATGTTCGCGCGGCTCTTGAGGCCTCCGGGGATGATCGTCAAGCCCCCCGCCAGGCTCGACAGCATGTTGGAGACCCCCATCGCGAACAAGGTCCGGTTGGGCCGCGACCGCCGCTGGAACGGATCGATCTTATCCACCGCCGCGATGGTCGCCAGCGATTCGATGCCGTCGACCAAGGTCAGCGTGATGATGATCGCGGTGAGGCTCCACCAGATATCCCGCCGTTCCCAGACTGCTCCGAACGCGGGAAACGTGAGTCCCTCCCGGAGGAGGTGATCCGGCATCGTGATGAGATGCCGTGCGTCGAGGTGGAACAGGTATCCGAGCGCGACGCCGACGATGGCCACGAACAGCGGCGGTGGGATGAATCGCAGGCGCCGCGAACCGGACTGGCTCAGGTAGAAGATGAGACCGAGCGACACCAGCCCAATAGCGAGCACCGTTGGGTTCAGCCCCGCGATCTGTTGGGGGAGCTTCGTGAGCGTAGCGGCGACGCTCTTGCTCGGCCCGCTCAAGTCGCCCAAGATGATCGGCGCCTGCTTGATGATGATCATCAGCCCGATTGAGGCCAGCATGCCTTCGACCACCGCGATCGGCAGTATGCGGGCGAACTCGCCCGCCCGGAACAGACACAGCACGATCTGCACCGCCCCGGCCAGGCAGATGGCGACCAGCAGCAACGGGTAACCCACGGCAAGGTCCCCGTGGCCCAAGGTGAGCATGCCGGCCAGGAGTACCGGCGCGAGTCCGGCCGCCGGTCCGCTGATGGTGACGTAGGCGCCGCCGATGAAGGGAAAGATAAGGCCCGCGATGATCGCCGAGACCAGCCCCGTCACGGGCGGGGCGCCGGACGCGATGGCGATCCCGAGCGAGAGTGGAAGCGAGACCAGCGAAACCTGCAGCCCGGCCGGCAGGTCGTGGCGCCAGTGTTTCAAACCCGCCAGACCGTTCCGGGGTTTCTCTACACTCGGATCAGGCGACCGCGTGGACATCATGGTCTCTCGCTCCCATCCCCCTTCAACTTGCGATGGGGGTCGCAGGAGGGGCGGGCAAGCAATGTTCCATAGTGTGGCTTACGGCGGAATCTCATCGTCACCAAATACTCGGGCGCTGTTGTTTCGACAGCGTGATGAAAAAGTCCGGGTGTTTCAGCCGGGGCTCTCCCGGATTTTTTAACGGAGCAGGTCGTTATGATGTGGGGAGCGGTTTGGACCGGTCCAGGCCGTAATCCGGCCAGAGCACCGATGCATCCGTGACGACCGCCATGCCGGCGAAATTCTGGATGAGTTTTTTCACCCCTTCAAGGATCTTCACCGCCAACGGTTCCTCCACCACGGCCATGACCATGACGTTTTTAAACGCATCCGTCAAACCACCCCCCAACCGTCGTCCCCTGCGGCCGCAACCCGTGACGTGGGAGATAATGGTGTACCCGGAAACCCCGGCCTGATCAAGGATCGAGAGGACTTGATCCAGCTTCATGGCCTCGGTCACGATCTCGATTTTCTTCATTTTTTGCAGTCCAGGGAGCGACTCCATTGTGTTCTCCTCCATCGATCAGTGAATGAGACGGGCGATCCAAAAATAGAGCGGGATGCCAACCAGGACGTTAAACGGAAACGTGATGCCCAACGCGAGTGTGATGGAATACGCTGAATTTGCCCTCGGGAGCGCAAGATGCATTGCGGCCGGCACGGCGATGTAGGAGGCGCTGGCGCCCAGGATGGCGACCAGCATGATCCCGCCCTCGCTGAATCCCAACAGCCATCCCGAAAGCAGGCCGAAGGCCGCGCCGATCAGGGGCATGACCAGCCCGAAGCCCGTCAAAAAAAGGCCGACCTCCTGGAATTTCGAAAACCGCCTGGCGGCTTCCACGCCCATGTGCAGGAGGAACAGACATAATACCCCTTGAAACAAATCGAAGAAGAAGGGGCCCACCACCGCGCTGGCCTTGTCGCCCGTCAATGCGCCAATGAACAGGCCTCCCATGAGGACGATGACGCTTCCGTTGAACAGGGACTCACGGATGATTTCCCGGGTTGAAGAGCCATCCCCCGTGTGGGTTGCCGTGCGGTCCGAAAACCGCGCGAGCAGCAACCCGATGGCGATCGCCGGCGATTCCATGACGGCCATCATGGCGATCGTGTACCCCTCATAGGAATACCCCTGGCGGATGAGAAAGGTCGTCGCGGTGAAAAATGTCACGGCGCTGACGGAGCCGTAATGGGCGGCAATAGCGGCCGCATCCATGGCCGAAAATCGGCCGACCCAGCGGAGGATGGAGAAGGCGATGATCGGAATGACGATGCCAAGAAGCACGCCGGCCAGGCAGGCGAGGACGACCGTCACGGTCCAGCCTTCCTGGGCCAGCGCGATGCCGCCTTTCAAGCCGATGGCCGCCATGAGGTAATACGACATGGCGTGGACCATGTCCTCGGGAAGTTCCATTCGGGCCTTGGCCAGGACCGCCAGCCATCCCAGGACAAAGAACAGGATCATGGGAGAAACCAGGTTGTCTAGAGAATACTGAAGGAATTCCATCGATGGCCGTCCCCGCGTCAGGTGTTGAGAACAATCATGCCGAGCCGTGCAAGAGCGCCAGAACCGCGTGCGCCCGCTCCAGGGCCCGCTTCGGCTCCGGGTCCATCAGCGTGACGTGCCCCATTTTTCTCCCGGGTCGAACGGCCTCCTTGCGGTAATGATACACGCGAGCCCCCGGGATGGAGCACAGCGTCCGTAATCCCTCGGGAGAGTGCAGCAACCGAATCTCCTCGCCC
>CAZJRH010000080.1:0-1869 GCA_964548215.1 uncultured Nitrospirota bacterium | reverse complement strand
TTTTTACGATTATGCCGCGAAATATACGCCCGGCCGGTCCGACTACCAGTTGCCGCCCAAGCATGTGGCCGAGGCGGCCTGTCGGCAGGCGCAAACGCTGGCCGCCAGAGTGCACCGGCTGCTGGGCTGCTCGGGGGCGACGCGCGTCGATTTTCGCGTCGATCACGCCGGCCGGCCGTTCGTGCTGGAGATCAACACGGTGCCGGGCATGACGGAAACCAGTTTGTTGCCGAAAGCCGCGGCCGCTGCCGGGCTGGATTATGACGCATTGGTGTTGCGGATCCTGGCCTCGGCGCTCGGCCGCGCGGCGGGGAGACCGTAACGATGTGGCGGACAACACGCACCCGATCCCGCAGCACCGGGTGGCTGGGTCTCGGAACGCGGCGCAAGCCGGTGAGGTCAGGCCGGGCGGGCCGCCGCGGCACGATCCGCCGTTCGGCCGCCTGGGCGGCCGGGGCGATGCTGGCCATCACGCTGCTGGCGGGCGCGGGCGCGGCCGTCATCGGCGTCGGCCGCTGGTGGCAACACTGGGAAATGCCCTCGCCGCCGGTCCAGAGCATTCGCGTGCAGGGGCTGCAGCGGCTGTCGGCCGGCGAAATCCGCGAACTGCTGCCCTTCGAGGAGGGCGACCGGTTGTTTGGCCTGCCGCTGCGCTTGGCCGCTCAACGCTTGTCGGGCCATCCATGGATTGCGCGGGCCGCGCTGCACCGTTCGCTGTCGGGCACGGTTGTGGTGACCATCCAGGAGCGGCAGCCGGTTGCGGTGGTCCGGGACGAGGGCGGAAGCTGGTACGTCGATCAACAGGGCGCGCTCCTCGGGCCGTCGGATGAGCGGCCCGGCCCCGGCGATCTGGCGGTGTCGGGCCTGTCGCTGGCGCAGCTACGGGCCGGCGCGCCGCAGGAACGGAAACGGCTGCAACAGGGGCTGGCGCTGCTGGACGTCGTGCGGCGGGACGGCGTGGATGTGGCCGAGGTGATGATGCGCAAGGATGAGGCGGTGCTGGCGTTCGGCGGCTGGCGGCTTCACTTTCGGCCCGGTCACTATGAAGAACCGTGGCGCCGTTTCTGGCAGGTGGCCGAGCGGATTCCCTCGGACGGCCGGCGGGTTCAGGACGTGGATCTGCGTTTTGCGAATTCCGTCGTGGTGAAAATGTGATGAGAGAAGCGGATTAATAAAAAAATGCGGAGTAAGAATTAAAAAGGAGGTGAAACGACCGTGAGACGAGAAGAAGAGATCATCGTCGGTCTGGATATCGGTACCACCAAAATCTGCGCCATCGTCGCCGAACAGCAGGGGGACGAACGGGTGGAGATCATCGGCATCGGCACCCACCCCTCGCGCGGCTTGCGCAAGGGGGTGGTGGTGGACATTGAAAGCACCGTTGAATCGGTCAAGCAGGCGATCGAGGAAGCGGAGCTGATGGCCGGCGTGGAAATCCATTCGGTCTACACCGGCATCGCCGGCGGCCACATCAAGGGATTGAACAGCCGGGGCGTGATCGCCGTGCGGGACCACGAGGTGACGCCGCATGACGTGCAACGGGTGATCGAGGCGGCCAAGGCGGTGCCGATTCCGCTGGACCGGGAGATTCTCCACGTGATTCCCCAGGAGTTTATCGTCGACGGGCAGGGGGAGATCAAGGATCCGATGGGCATGTCGGCCGTCCGGCTGGAAGTGGACGTGCACATCATCACCAGCGCGGCCACCACGACGCAGAATATCGTCAAGTGCATCAACCGGGCGGGTCTCGAAGTGGCGGGCGTCATTCTGCAGCCGCTGGCTTCGAGCGAAGCGGTGCTGACGCCGGAGGAACGGGAACTGGGCGTCGTCATGGTGGACATCGGCGGCGGGACGACCGACATGGCGATC
>CAZJRH010000079.1:0-4216 GCA_964548215.1 uncultured Nitrospirota bacterium | reverse complement strand
ACCCCGAGCACCGGCGCCAGTCGCAACCACCGCGTCAGGCCTTTTGGTACTCGACAAACCATTTCACGGTGCGCTCCAGGCCTGCCATGATGTCGGTCTTCGGCCGATAGCCCAGCCGTTCGCGCGCCTGCGTCAGATCAGCGAGCGTGTGGCGGACATCGCCCGCCCGGGCCGGCTCGTACTTGGCCGGCAGGCGGCGCCCGAGCAATGAGGAGATCGTGGCGTAAATTTGATTGATCGAGGTTTTGGCGCCATAGGCGATGTTGAAGACTTCTCCATCGACACCCGGCGCCGAGCAGGCCAGCAGATTCGCCGCCACGCAGTCCTCGATGAAGGTGAAATCCCTCGATTGCTCGCCGTCCCCGTGAATGACGGCCGGCCGGTTGCGGCGGAGCGAGTCGATGAACGCGGGAATCACGGCCGCATACTGCGACTTGGGGTCCTGCTTGGGACCGTAGATGTTGAAGTAGCGCAGCGACACGGTCGACAACCCGAACGTGTGGGCATAAATACGGCAGTAATATTCCGCGGTCAGCTTGCTCACCGCATACGGCGAGCGCGGCATCGGCGTCATGGTCTCCACCTTTGGCAAGGCGGGATTGTCGCCGTAGGCGGAGGAGGACGACGCATAGACCAGGCGCTCCACCCCCGCCTCCCGGGCCGACTGCAGCACCAGCAGCGATCCGTGGACGTTCACCTCATCGGTGGAGAGCGGATCGTCCACCGAACGGGGCACCGAACGCAGGGCGGCCTGGTGCAGCACGAAGCGCACGCCCTTCATCGCCTTGGCGCACGCCCGTTTGTCCCGGATGTCGCCCTTGAGAAATTCGATCGCCTTCAGATACGGCGCGAGGTATGCCTTCTTCCCCGTCGAGAGGTTGTCGAGCACGCACACCCGCTCACCGCGTTCGACCAGCGCCCCGACGATGTGCGAGCCGATGAATCCGGCGCCGCCCGTCACCAGATAGACGGGCCCTTTAGAGCGTGATGATTTTGTCGCGGCCACGGGCGATTCCTTTCGTCGCGTTCCGGGTATCGATGACGAGTTTCGAGCGGTCGACCAATTGCTGGTAGTCGATCGCGCGGTGATCGGTGACGATGACGACGCAATCCTGGTTGGCCAGCGCGCCCGGCAGCGCCACCGCCTTCATCACCTCGCCCTCGCCGTGCTCGCCCAAGTGCAGCGTTGCGTTATAGGGGTCGGCATAGGTGACCGTCGCGCCCAGCTTGCGCAACAACTTGATGATGTCGAGCGCGGGCGATTCGCGCAGATCCTCCACGTCCCGCTTGTAGCTGACGCCGGAGACCAGGATCTTCGAGCCGTTGACGCTTTTTTTCCGGTCGTTCAGCGCCGCGGTGATTTTTTCGACGACATAATTCGGCATGTTGGTGTTGATCTCGCTCGCCAGTTGGATGAACCGGGCGTTGTAGTCGAGCGTCTTGAGCTTCCACGACAAGTAGAGCGGATCGATGGGAATGCAATGGCCGCCCAGCCCCGGCCCCGGATAGAAGGGCATGAAGCCGAACGGCTTGGTGGCGGCCGCGTCGATCACTTCCCAGACGTTCACGCCCAAGCGCCCGCACATGATGGCCACTTCATTGGCCAGGCCGATGTTGATGGCGCGGAACGTGTTCTCCAGCAGCTTGACCATTTCGGCCGTCTGCGACGAGCTGACCGGAATGACCGTATCGACCGCCCTGACGTAGAGGGAGACGGCCAGCTCGGTACAGGCCGGCGTGGTGCCGCCGATGATCTTCGGCGTGTTCTTGGTGTGGAAGGTCGGGTTGCCGGGATCGACGCGTTCCGGTGAAAAGGCCAGAAAGATCTCCTTGCCCACGGTCAGCCCCTGCCGCTCCAGCTCGGGTTTGACCACTTCTTCAGTCGTCCCAGGATACGTCGTGCTCTCCAGCACGATCAGCATGCCGGCGTGCAGATACCGGCTGATCTGCTTCATCGCGTTCATGATCATGGAGATGTCGGGATCTTTGGTCTTGCGTAAAGGCGTCGGCACGCAAATGCTCACCGCATCGATGGAGGTCAACACTTGAAAATCGTCGGTCGCGGTCAGCCGGCCCGCCTTGACCAGCGCGGCCACGTCCTTCGAGGGCACATCCTGGATGTAGGAACGGCCGGCATTGATCGCCTTCACCTTGCCGGCGTCGATGTCGATGCCGGTCACGCAGAAGCCGACCCGGCCCAGCTCGACGGCCAGCGGCAGCCCCACGTAACCCAGCCCGATCACAGCGACCCGGGCTTGTTTCGATTTGATTTTGTCGCCCAGCGTCCCGGCCCAATCGGACGAGCGGGCCGTCGCCGCCTGCGCCCTGCTCTTTTTCCGCATGGTCATGAGTCTCCTCGTGTCGCCGACGCGCTGTGCCGGCCCGCGGCCGGGCGGCGTGCGCGACGATCATACTGCCGCCGATAATATTGCCGGAAGTCGCCTTTTCTGATCTTGCTCCACCACGGGCGCTTGGCCCGATACCAGTCAATGGTCGAGGCCAAACCCTCATCGAACGACAAGGCCGGCCGATAACCCAGCCGCCGCGCCGCCTCATCCTGTATGGCATAGCGCCGGTCGTGGCCGGGCCGGTCCGGCACGTGGCCGATTTCGGACGCGCCGCCCACGCGGGCGAGAATCTCCCGGGCCACCGCCAGATTGGTCCGCTCCTGGGCGCCGCCTACATTATACACACCCCCCGGCAACCCATGATGCAGCAGCAGATCGACAGCCCGGCAATGGTCCAGCACATGGACCCAATCCCGACGGTGCAGGCCGTCGCCGTAGACCGGGAGCGGCAAGCCCATCATGGCATTGGTGATGAACAGGGGAATCAATTTTTCCGGGTATTGATACGGGCCGTAATTGTTGCAACAACGCGAAACCAGCACGGGCAGCCGGTGCGTCGCCCAGTAGGCCAGCGCGAGCAGATCGGCGCCGGCCTTGGAGGCGGCGTAGGGATTGCTCGGGCGCAGCGGCGCCGTCTCATCCGCGCGGCCGGTCGCGATGCTCCCGTACACTTCGTCCGTGGAAATCTGCAGATAGCGGGCATGCCGGTGGTGGCGGGCCGCCTCCAGCAGGACGCCGGTGCCTTCCATGTTCGTGCGCAGGAAGGGCGCCGATTCCCGGATGGATCGGTCAACGTGCGTTTCGGCCGCGAAATTAATGATGGCGTCGACCTGGGAGGCCAGGCGGAAAACCAGGGGGCGGTTGCAGATATCGCCCTTCACAAAGCGGTGGCGCCGCTGGCGGGCCAGATCCTTGATGTTGTCCCGATTGCCGGCATAGGTCAGTTTGTCCAGATTCACCACGCGGTAATCCGGATAGCGCTCCAGAAGATAACGGACAAAGTTGCTGCCGATAAACCCTGCACCGCCCGTGACAAGTATTTTCATGAAGTACCGGGAGTCCCCTTCCCGCCCAACTCAATCCGGCTCTGATCGCCGACGATCAATTGCTGCGCGCCGGACGGACCTGATCGGGCCGTGATTTCAACGCCGCGCCCGAGCAGGCTCTTCTCGATCCGGGCCGGAACATCCTCCACGCGACACCCTTCCAGCAGAATGCTCGACTCCACCGCGCTGTTGACGATCCGGCAATCCGCCCCGATCGCGGTGAAGGGGCCGATGTCGCTACGTTCGATCACGCACCGTTCTCCGATGATCAGCGGGCCGCGTAAACGGCTCTCGGTCACGCGGGCCCCCGCTTCGATGATGACGTTGCCGTCAATGACCGTGGCCGCATCCACGGCGCCCGCGATATTCGAACCTCCCGCGGACAACCGCTGCTCGAGCACCAACCGGTTGGCTTCCAGCAGATCCTCCGGTTTGCCCGTGTCCTTCCACCAGCCCGTCACTTCAGTATAGCCGAGGTTGAATCCGTGGTCGATCAGGTACTGGTGCGCGTCGGAAATTTCCAGTTCATTGCGCGCGCTGGGGCGCAGCGAGGCGACGGCCTCGAAGATCGACCGGTCGTAGACGTAGAGCCCGGTGACCGCATAAGGACTTTTGGGCTGGGCCGGCTTTTCCTCGACGCCCACCACCCGTCCGTCCCGGATGTCTGCGACCCCGAACCGCTGCGGTTCCTTGACCCGGGCCAGGACCAGCAGGCAGTTGAGCTTGCGCGACTCGAATTCCCGCACGCATCCCCGCACATCCTGGGTCATGAGGTTGTCACCCAGGTGAAACACGAACGGCTCGCCCGCAATGAACGGCTCG
>CAZJRH010000078.1:0-8453 GCA_964548215.1 uncultured Nitrospirota bacterium | reverse complement strand
TGGCCGGCGCCGCGGTCGACGTCTTCGAAAAGGAACCGGTCGACACCGCCCTGCCGTTGCTGGGACTCGACGGACTGATCTGCACGCCGCACGTCGGGGCGGCGACCACGGAGGCGCAGGAGCAGGTGGCGATCGCGGTGGCCGAGCAAATGGCCGATTATCTCGTGCGGGGCATCATCCGCAACGCGGCCAATCTGCCGTCCGTGCCGTCCGATCTCTTGCCAAAGCTGCAGCCCTATCTGCTGCTGGCGGAGAAGCTGGGCGCGTTTGTCGCGCAGCTCTACGAGGGCGGGTTGCAGCAGGTCACAATTGAATATCGGGGCGAAGTGTCGGAGCTCAACACGGCGCCGCTGACCATTGCCGCGCTGCGGGGCCTGCTCAATCCGATTCTCGAGAACAACGTCAATTACGTCAACGCGCCGGTGGTGGCCAAGGAACGCGGAATTGAAGTGCGGGAGACCCGCGGCGGCGATGCCGGTAATTTTACGAGTCTGGTGGTGCTCACGGTGAAGACCGACCGGGGCACCGAGAAGGTGGCCGGCACGCTCTACAAACGGAGCGAGCCGCGGATCATCAGTGTCAACGACATTTCGCTGGAAGTGACGCCGGTCGGCGCGATGCTCGTGCTGGTCAACAATGATCAGCCCGGCGTGATCGGGAAGATCGGCACGTTGCTGGGCGACAACCGGGTCAATATCGCGCGGATGGAGTTGGGCCGGCAGGCGCCGAGCGGCCGGGCCATCTCCGTGATCGGCATCGACACTCCGGTGACGCTGGCGCTGCTGGAGCAGCTCCGGAAGCTGCCGCAGATTCTTTCCGCCAAGCAAATCCGGTTGTAAACCACGCCATGAGGAGCGGCGAGGCATGACGCGCGCGAAACACCAGCCGCGGTCGATGAGTCCCATTGGCGTGGCCTCCCTCTTGCCGGAGCGCGCCCGCCTGCAGCGCCGTTTGGAGCAGCAGGTCCTCGACCATTTCGGCCGCCAGGGCTACGAGGAAGTCATCCCGCCGCTGGTTGAATATCTTGATGTGATGGGACCGGTTCTGGGCGGCGGTCTGGCCGATCGCGCCTACACCTTCGCCGATCGGGCCACCGGCCGGCTGATGATGCTGCGGCCGGATGTGACGCCGCAGATCGCGCGCATGGTCGCCCAACTCCTGGCCGACCAGCCGGGGCCGTTTCGTTTCTGCTATCGCGCCACCGTCTTTCGCCATGAAGAGGCCCACGCGGGCCGGGATCGCGAGGTGGTGCAGATCGGCGTGGAACTGATCGGGCCGAATGACGCCGAGGCCGACGCCGAAGTGATCACGCTGGCGCTCTCGGCGCTGGAAAAGCTCGGGATCGCCGGTTGCCGGGTGGCGCTCGGCCACCTGGGAATTTTTACCGGACTGCTGGAAGGGATTCAACTGTCGGAGCCGGCCGTGCGCGATCTGCGTGACGCCCTGGCGCGTCGCGATCGGGCGGAATTGCTGTCGCTGGCCAAGGGGCTGCCGGCCAAGACGATCCGCCGGTTCGACGTGTTGCTGGAGGGCGTCGGACAGGCGGAGATTCTGTCGAAGGCGCGTCAGCGTCTGCAATTGGACGACGGCGGCCTGCTGGCGGAGGCCATGCAGCGGTTGTCCGCCGTCTACAAGCGGGTGGAGGCGGCCGGTTACGGCACGGCGTTGCTCGTCGACCTCGGCGAGGTCAGGGGCCCTGATTACTACACTGGCATCGTCTTCGATCTTTTTGCGGACGGCATCGGGTATGAGATCGGCGGCGGCGGGCGTTACGATCACCTGATCGGCCGGTTCGGCTCGGACCGGCCGTCGACGGGGTTTGCGTTCTACGCGACGCCGTTGCTGCAACTGATGGCTCGCCGCGAACACGGTGCACCGCAAGTTGCTAGGGAGCCGTCCGGCGCCCGCAGTCGCGCATCGCGCGGAGGCGATCGTGGCCGTTAATCCGTTGGCGCTTGGCTTGGAGAAGGTGCCGCCCCAGAATCTCGAGGCCGAGCAATCGGTGCTCGGGGCGGTGCTGCTGGACAATCACGCCCTCAACCGGGCGCTCGAAATTCTCACCCCCGATGATTTTTACAAGGAGGCCCACCGGCGGGTGTTCCGGGCCGTGCTTGATCTGTACGAGCGCAATGAGGCGATTGATCTTGTCACGCTGACCGAAGCGTTGCGGCAGCGCAACGATCTGGAGGGCGTGGGCGGCGCCGCCTATCTGACTGAGCTGGTGAATGCCGTGCCGACGGCGGCCAACATCAGCCACCACGCCAAGATCGTGCATGAAAAGTCGCTGGTGCGGCAATTGGTGCGGGCCGCCACGGAGATCGCCACGCGCGGCTACGAGACGCAGGACCGGATCGAGGAGCTGCTCGATTACGCGGAGCAGCGCGTCTTCGGCATTTCCGACGCGAAGATGAAACCCTCGTTCTATCCGATCCGCCAGATCGTCAAGGACAGTTTTGAGCTGATCGAACGCCGGTATGAGCAGAAAGAGAACATCACGGGCGTGCCGACCGGCTTTCCCGCATTGGACGACCTGACCGCCGGCCTGCACCCGGGCGACCTGATCATCATCGCCGGCCGGCCCGGCATGGGCAAGACGGCGTTTGCGTTGAACATCGCCCAACACGCGGCGCTCGACAAACGGCTGCCGGTGGCGGTTTTCAGCCTCGAAATGGCGCGCGAACAACTGGTCATCCGGATGCTCTGCGCCGAGGCCCGCGTGGACGCGCACAAACTCCGGTCGGGCTATCTGGGCGCGGCCGACTGGCCCAAGCTGACCGCGGCCGCGGGACGCATCACAGAGGCGCCGATCTTCATCGATGATACGGCGGCCCTCTCCGTGCTGGAGCTTCGGGCCAAGGCGCGGCGGCTCAAGCGCGACCAGGGGCTGGACATGGTGATCGTGGATTATTTGCAATTGATGCGCGGGCGGGGCAATGCCGACACCCGTGAACAGGAGATCTCCGAAATCTCCCGGTCGCTGAAGGCGCTGGCGAAGGAGTTGCGCGTGCCGGTGATTGCATTATCGCAGTTGTCGCGTGCCGTGGAAAACCGGACGGAACGGCGGCCGCAATTGTCGGATCTGCGTGAATCCGGAGCAATAGAGCAGGACGCCGATCTGGTGATGTTCGTCTATCGGGACGAGCTCTATAAGCAGACCGAGGAGAATCGAAACCGGGCGAAGATCATCGTGAGCAAGCAGCGCAACGGCCCGACCGGCGACATCGACCTGGTCTTCCTGAAGGAGTACACGCGGTTCATGCCGTATGCGCCGGGCTATTGACCCGGCGCCCGGAACCGCGTATAGTCGGATCGTCGTCCTGCACCGTCAAGGAGCCCATGATGTTTGGTCTCGGCATGCCTGAGTTGATCGTCATTCTGGTCGTGATTGTGATCCTGTTCGGCGTGGGGAAATTGCCGGAGATCGGCGCCGGCCTGGGCAAGGCGATCCGGGGTTTTAAAAAGGGCCTGTCCGACGACACCGATCGATCGGACGATTCGTCCCGCAAGTCCTCGTAGTCCGCGTATTTTCGTCAAAAATCCGCCATTTGGTTTGACATCACGGTAGCCCTGTGCTTAAATTAATTCGGGCGAATTCAAATGGATTTCCCTCCTCATAAGCTGAAGCGGAACCCGAGACGAATCATGGCGTTGCGCCGGTCTCACGCGCAGGTTGCCGCTCTTCTGATCGGTTTCTTGAGCGCCGGGTGCGGCATGGCGCTGCAGTCTCCCGTCGCCGGACCGCTGGTATCGACGCCGCCGGCGCTTTCCCCATCCTATCGGACGGCCAGCCCTGACGCGTATCACCATGCGCTCATGGCCATGATGGCTGAACGGGACGGCAACCAAAAACGCGCCATCGAGGAATATGTGGCGGCGCTCGCCCTGGACAAGGAATCAGTCTTTTTGCATGCGCGGTTGGCCGATCTGCTCATGCGCCAGAGTCAGTTCGACGAGGCGGTCGATTACGCGAAGCGCGCCCTGGCGATCGACCCGCATCATGTCCCGACGTTGCTGCTTCTGGGCACTGCGCTGGCGGGCGTCGGACGGCCCGAAGAAGCCGTCCAGCACCTGGAAACCGTGATCCGTCTGGTTCCGGATCGGATCGAAACCTATTACAGTCTGTCAATACTCTACGCCAATCTGCGGCGGTTCTCGCAAGCCGAAGCCGTGGTGCGGCGCGCCATCGATCGCACACCCGAGTCGCCGATCGGTTATTACTATCTGGGCCGTGTGGCGGTTGAGGCGGGGGACGACCGCCGGGCGGTGAAAGCCTTCGAACAATCGCGCGCGCTGGATCCTGGATTCGTGCATGCCACGCTGGCGCTGGGCGAACTCTATGAACGGCGCGGGGAGCCCGAGGAGACCGCCCGCCTCTATGAGGCTTATCTGAAGCAGGGCCATCGCCGGGCGAGCGAGGTCAGAAATCGCCTGGTCCAATTCCACCTGCAGCGGAAGGCCTATCCGAAGGCGCTCGCCGTGCTCGATGCCGCGCTCCAGGAGGATCCGCAGGATCTTGAAATCAGGCTGCGCCGCGGGCTCATTTTCATCGACCTGCACGAGTTCGGCAGGGCCATCGAGGAAATTTCGATCGTCTCGGCGGAGCACCCGAACGATCATCGCCTGCTCTCCTATCTGGGGGCGCTGTACGAGGAAACGAAAGCCTTCACGCAGGCGATCGACGCCTATGAAAAGGTCGCACAACTGGCCCCGGATGCTCCGGAGCCGCTCATCCGCCTCGGCTCGCTCCATGGCCGCCTCAAGCAGACGGATGCCGCGTTGGGTTATATGGAGCGCGCGGCAAAGCTGGACAACCGCCGCCCCGATCTCTATCTGATCACGGGCTACATTTATATCGAGAGCGAATTGTATGAGAAGGCCGCGACCAGTTTCGCCGAGGGCGTGGCCCTCCATCCGGACCATGCCGAATTGCACTTCAATCTCGGCGCGACGTACGACAAGCTGCACCGGTTTGACGACCTGGTGACGCAGATGAACGTCGTGCTCCGGATCGATCCGAAGCACGCCAATGCCCTCAATTATCTGGGCTACACCTTTGCGGATCGCGGCGTTCGATTGACCGAGGCGGTGGAGCTGATTCAGCGGGCACTGTCGGTCAAACCCGAGGAGGGCGCCTTCATCGACAGCCTGGGGTGGGCGTACTATAAGCTGGGCCGCCTGCAGGACGCCGTGCGGGAGCTTGAGCGCGCCATTCAACTCATGCCGGATGATCCGGTCATCCAGGAGCATTTGGGCGAAGTCTATTTGAACAACCACCGGCGGGAAGAGGCCAAGGCGGCATGGTCCAAGGCGCTGGAACTCGACCCCGGCAATGAAAAATTACGGGTGCGTTTTGAGTCGACATTCGGAGCCGGCCCCAATACTCCGGCCGACAGCAGCGCCGTCAGGCCCCCGACGCCGCCAGCCGCGGCACCGCATGAAACGGCGACATCCAAACCGCCGGCGGAAAGCTGACCCTTCCTTCGTATTGCCATGGCATGATGCGCCGGCCCCGGGTCCTTGGGGTCAGGCAGAATCCACCGGCTCGTTTTTTGATCGGCTGATTTCCCCACCCCTGCACCAGGAGCTCTAGAGTGGCAATGTTTGTCACTAGTGCCGCCGCAGATCGGCTGTCGAGGGAGTGCGAATATACAAGCAATTGAAAAATATACATAATATATTAACTTTCTTTGGCACGAGCCGTGCATACTCATAGGGGTAACTGGAACCAGATCTGACACAGTAGGCACATCATTCACAAGGAGGAGCAACAAATGAAGGCACTACACACGCAAAAGGGTTTTACCCTGATCGAACTGATGATCGTGGTTGCGATCATCGGGATTCTGGCCGCGATCGCGATCCCGAACTTCCTGCGGTTCCAGGCCAAATCAAAGCAGGCCGAAGCGAAGACGAACCTGGGGGCGCTGGGCACCACAGCGGAGGCCTATCGAGCGGAACAGGATACCTATGAGGCCACCATCGGGCAGCTCGGCTGGGTAGCCCAGGGGACGGCTCGATATGACTATGCGTACAATGGGTCGTTACTCAACATGGTCCAATCGCCGGCTGATGTGGCATACACGCCGGAAACTTCGGCAACAGCGGCACTGACAACTGATACGGTGTTCTTGGCGGCCGCGGAAGGGAATGTCGATGCCGAAGCGGTCGGCGAGGATTGCTGGACGTACAATCAAGGACGTGCATTGACCAATACGAACAACGACGTAGCAGTCGATGCTGGTGGCTGCTAAGGCTCGCTTGGCGGTAGGTTGACCTGAAGGGGGTACGAGAACCGTACCCCCTTCAGTCTATCTGCTGGAGGTACTGACAATGACGTCCGACCAGCGCGGATTCACTTTAATTGAACTGATGGTGACGCTTGCGATTCTCGGGATCCTTGCTGCGATGGCGCTCGGCACGTTTCGCGGTTTCGCGGCGAAGGCAAAGCAAGCTGAGGCCAAAGTGAACCTGGGCGCCATCGGCGAATTAGCAATCGCCTATCGGTCGGAACATGATACATACGTAACCGATCTGGCGTCATTAGGTTGGTCGCCAAACTTAGTTACCCGCTACCGCTATTGGTATAATGGGCTTGCCGCACTGGGGACACCGACAAACCCCGACGCTGGCGTAGATTATTCGGATATCGGATCGGCTGCGACCGCCGATTCGTTTACGGCCGCCGCTGTCGGCAATGTGGACACCGACGACACCAACGACCAGTGGACATTCAATGAGCAGAGAGAGCTGGTCAACCTCCGGAATGATCCATTTTTATAGCTAGAATGTTCAGGGATCGATCCACGCCCTTGGTCCTGGCGCTGTTTGTTTTCTTTTCCGTGCTACTCTATCTTGTCGAAATCAAGCTGGAGCTGGTGCAGGCCCAATTGCCAAAAGGTGAAGAGTTGGCTTACTTGCCGCGCGGCGATGTCTTGCGGGTGGCCTCATTGGGGTATGAGACATTGTTTGCCGACCTGCTCTGGCTGAAGGCGGTCCAGGTGATGGGTGAAAAAGGCCGCGAAGCGAAGTCTGCCGAGTGGCTCTACCAGGCGCTTGACGTGACGACCACGCTTGATCCGAAATTCGCGTATGCGTACGAGCTTGGGAGTGTGTATTTGAGCATGTTCTCTGGGCGTTCCGATCTGGCGGTCCGGTTGTTGTCAAAAGGCGCGGCGCACAATCCCGAAAGCTGGCGACTGCACTTTTTTCTGGGGTTTAATCAGTTCTTTTTTCTTGGGAATTTCAAAGACGCGGCCGATGCCATGTCAAAAGCCGCAACATTGCCGGGCAGACCGGACTACGTGCCGCTCTTGGCGGCGCGGTTGTACACGCACGCGGAGGAGCCGGAACTGGCGTTGGTCTTCCTTGATCGGATGTATCAGTTGAACAAGGATGAAGAGGTTCGTGGGCGGTTGTCGGCCCGCATCAGGGAAGTTACGGTCGAGCGCGATCTCAAGGGGTTGAACCACGCCGTGGCGCTGTTCCATGATCGATTTCATCGCGATCCCCGTGATCTGAATGAGCTGGTCAGCGCCGGGATTCTGCCCGAGTTGCCGGTCGAGCCGTTCGGCGGCCGCTATTATATCGATTCGAACGATGGACAGGTGAAGAGTTCCACTCCCATGGAGCGATTACGTGTTAAGCTTCCCGAACGCCGTCTCGGTCAGTCGACTCAAAATCGGTGAAGCGTTACCGGCGGGATGCCTGTTGGCCATCCTGCTCCTGCTGCCGTTGCTGGCTGGCGGAAACGAGCTTTATGCGCCGGTTGCCGCGCTGAAGCTGGCTGGTCTCTTCTTGAGCGTGCCGGCGGGCACGATCCAGGATCTGGGCCATGTCCTGATGTCCGAGACCATCTCGCCGGCAACGGCCCTGCTCATCCTGCAGTGTCTTGTCTTGCTTCTCGTGGTCTTGTGGTGGATTGTCCGGCTGGATCACTGGCGATGGACGGCGCTCCCCAGGTTGATCTGGGCACCGCTCCTGGTGTTTGCCGTGATCAGTGTGACGGCGACCGTCACCTCGCTGACACCCTATCAAAGCGAGCTGAAACTGCTGCAGACCGGATTCGGATTGATGTTGGCGTATGCCGCCGTGGATCTGTTGCGGACCGAGCGGGCGTTGCATCGGGCGGCCTGGGTCGTGCTGTGGAGCGGCGGGATTGCGGCTGTCTATGGGATCGATCAGGGGATCTATGCGCTGCCCAACTGGCTGGTGCAGGCTCAGACCAACCGGGCGTCGCAAGATCTGATCGAGATGGTCTCACAGGGCCGGGTCTTCGGCACGTTCCTCAACGTCAATGCTTTTGCGGCTTATCTGGCGATGGTGCTGCCGGTGGGGGCCTATCTGCTCGTCCATGCGGAGCGGAAACGGCACCAGATGTTGGCCGCCGGGCTTCTTCTCTGCCTCATCGTGGCGTTGGCGATGACTGGCTCCAAGGGGGGATGGGGGGCGGCGAG
>CAZJRH010000077.1:0-4571 GCA_964548215.1 uncultured Nitrospirota bacterium | reverse complement strand
TCAGATCGCCGCTCCGGCCGGTCGGCACCGTCCAGGGATCCTCCGGCTGATCCATGACGCTGTCGGGCCGAGCCACTCGGTTGTTCCCGACACCCTGGGCCTTCGCCAGATAGGTCAGCATTTCTTCATACTGCTCCGGTTTGATGTCGGCCAGATCGGCCCCGCGGCCGGTCTGCACCAGAAAAAAGAAATTCAGAACCTTGGCCCCCAGCTCCTTGCACAGATCGATCATCGCCGGTATTTCCGTCACGTTCCAGGGCATCACGCTCATGTGAATCGAAAAATCGAGCCCTTCGGCCGTCAGAATCCGCGTCGCCCGGATGGCATCCTTGAACGAGTGCGGCAACTTTCTGAATTCATCATGTTTTTTGGCGTCGGTCGAATCGAGGCTGATCGAGGCGCCCTGGATGCCGCTGCGGCGCATCGCTTTGGCCTCTTTTTCCCGCAGCAGCACGCCGTTGGTGCCCAGCACGACGGTGAAACCCTTGTCGGTCCCGTAGGCTGCCAGGTCGAAGATGTCCTTTCGGATCAGCGGCTCGCCGCCGGTCAGGATGAGGAAGACGTCGGGGTTGATCTGGGCGATTTCATCCATCACCCGAAAGCATTCCTGCGTCGTGAACTCGTGCGAGGTGTCGGCGTGTGAAAAGGCGCTCATGTAACAGTGCGCGCAGAACAGATTGCACTGCTGCGTGAGATTCCAGGAGATGGAATAGGCCCGGTATTTATCAGAGACCGGCGTGGCGGATCCGACGACAGGCTCGGGCATGCGTTCAGCGCTCATGGCGTTAGGCACTCACGGCAGACGGAACGGACGCGGCGCATTCACCGAACAGGCGAACACCGCGGGGCCCCGTCAGGACTTGGCGCTCTCCATCAGATTTTTGACGATGTCTTCGAGCCGGCCCGGGTTCTTCATCGCCTCTTCCATCGTGGTCTTGGCCTGCTCAATACCGGCGTTGGCAACGTCGAGCGTGACGGTCTCGGCCTTGACCGACTTGGCATGCTTCTCAATCAGGGCCTTGGTGCAATCACGCATAAAGCCGGGCGGCACCCGCTCCAGCCGCTGCGTCGCTTCAGGGGTCCAGGTAAAACCGTGCTGTCCGTTCGATTGTCCGCCGCCGTTTCCGCCTGCGGCGCTTGGGCCCGGGAGTTCCAGATATTCGTCGATCACCTGGCCGGCCAGCTCCTTGGTGATGGTTTTGACGCCCAGCTTCCTGGCGCTCTTCTCGATCTTGGCCTTGGCCCGCCGGCGCACGTAGCCGGAGGGCGTTTCGCGCAGCCGCTCCCGCGCGTCCTTGGTCCATTCGATCTGCACGTCATCGTAGGCGGTTTCCGTTTCAATCCCGCCCTCGGCCTTGGCCGCCGCCTCGATGACCGTCTTGTCGACGAACTTGAACTGCTCGCCGGAAGCGCCGCAGACCGGGCAAAGCACCGGCTTGTCACCCTTGCCGATGTAGCCGCAACCTTCGCACAGGTAGTAATCGAGCGCCCGCATCCGTTCCTGATAGCTCAGGATGTCGCCGCCCGCCTTGACCTCGCCGCTGACATCGCCGAATTGACCGATCATGCCGGCCATGCCGCCCTTGTTCAGATCGCGTGCCACCTCATCGCTGGCCTGCATCGCATTGGGATCAATGCCCTTCTCGCGCATCGATTTGCCCATGTCGGCCATGGCCTGGATCGCGGAGGCCGGCAGCAGATGGCCCATGGCCGCGTCGACCACCGAGTTACTGATAATCGTGTGGCCCTTTTCCACCGCGTACCGGTAAATGGCTGATTTGGCAAGATTCCGGGCAAACGCCGGCACTTTCTCCATCCGCTTGGTCGCCTCTTCGGTCCAGGCGGTCGTGTACTCGGCCGTCATCGTGTAGGACGGCACGTGCTTGCGGCTGGAGAGCAACACATGACAGGGCGCCATGCGCATCAGGTTCTCGCTGTTGCTGCCGATGTCCATATCCTCGTCGCTGTGCACGCCGATCCGTCCGACGATCAGCAGCCACGGGTTGACCTTTTTCACATATTGCATGACCTTCTCGAAGGGTTTCCCGTCCAGCAGGGTCGTGCGCAGCTCGACGCCATCTTCCTTGGCCACGTCCCGGCCGATGTCCAATTGCGCCTGGTAGATCTTGGCCAAACCGCTGTCGATCACCTCTTCGTGCAGCTTTTCCTGCTCCTTGAACCGGAAGGTTTTACCGGCCTCTTCAGAAAGGACGCCGGCGATGCTGTTGAACATCGCATAATGAAAATAGGGGTCGAAGGCCGCGACCGCTTCGATGGGCATCTGGAACGCCTTGCCCAGGGCGATGGCCGTCTTCAAGCCTCCGTAGCTCTGGGGGCTGCCGTCGATGGCGACGACGATGCGGTTGCCGTTCACTTCGGAGCTCGGCGCCGGAACGCGCTTCAGGTTTTTGACGACCAGCAAATCGGAGTGGCGTAAACGCCGGGCGACCCGCTCGGTCACGCTGCCGATGAGGCTGTGGCCGACGGCGCCCACGCCCAGGGCGCCCATGATCACCAGATCATATTGATGCTGATTGATGTCGTCGACCAGACACTTGAAATTTTTGCCCTCGAGCGATTGCCGGACCAGGGGCACGTTGGCCGCGGTGCATTGCTTGGCGATCACGTCCAGATAGGAGTCCGTGATCAGTTCCAAACCTCGGGTGATCAGCGAATCGTGGATCTTGCGCTGTTTCTCCAGCTCCTGCTCGTCATGATACTCCTCCGGCAGGCCCGCCTCCATCTGCTTGAACCGCTTGTCATGCATTTTGGCGGCGTAGACATGGCTGCCGACCACCGTGGAGCCGAACATCTTGGCCATCTCCACACCGATGTCCACAGCCATGTTGGAATAGTCGGAATTGTCCACCGGAATGTAAATCTGCTTATACATACTCAGGCCCTCTGCGAAATGTGGGGAAATTGACGATGCATTCGATGATTGAACATGAAGTTGACCGGCTCGAAAACATAACACGAAACTCTTTATAAAATCAAGAAAAAAGCCCCTTTTCCCCAACCGGAAACCGCTCGAGACCACACACAGGATAGGATTTAAATTTTATTGATATCAACAGCTTAGACTTACGCCTCCTTGACCAGCCGAAAGCCTTCCCCCTGCCGCCCCTCCACCGGCACCGCCTTCTGGCATTTTGGACATTTGACGTAGACGACATTGTCGAACAGGCCGACGCTGTAGTGGTTCGTCAGCAGATCATACCGCGTGCCGCATTGCTCGCAGGTCGCGGTGTAATGGTTCTGCAACCGCTGAACCGCCTCGGTCAGCGCCGCCAGCTCCTTGCGCAACGCGTCGACCTGGGTCTGAAGGTTGGCGATCGATTCCTGCCCGTGTGCATCGTTGCGATCACTCATGATGGCTTCACCCCGCTCCCCGCCGCAAAGATTTTCAATTCCCATGTTTGTCCGCCGTTGATCGTCTTGAAGAGGCCGCCGTTGGTGCCGGCGTAGAGCGTCTCCGGATTCTTCGGATCGATGGCCAGGACCCGCACCGTTTGGCTGGTCAACCCGGCATTGACCGGGCTCCATGCGCCGCCCCCATCGGTTGATTTGAACACCCCGGCGCCGCCGGCGTAGAGGACCGAGGGATCGCGAGGATCGATGACGATCGAGGCGATATTGCCGGGCGGAATGGAGACATTTTTCGTCCAGGACTCTCCGCCGTCGGTGCTGCTGTAGAGCCCTCTGGTGGTGCCGATGTGGAGCGTGGTTGTTTTCTCCGGATCGAGCGCGATGGAGTTGACGCCGTGCGACAGGGCGCCGCCCACGTCGTCGATGTCCAATCCCCGGTTGATCGCCTGCCAGCTCTCGATGCGATTGACACTCTTGTACACCCCGCCGCTCGTGCCTGCATAAAAGGTCTCCGGCCGCTTCGGATCGACCACCAGGACCACGACATAGACGCTTTCCATGCCGTGCACCCGCTCCATCCAGAAGCCGTCGGGATCCGTTCGTTTATAGGCGCCGACGGTGGAGCCCAGATACATGGTGGACGGCATCTGCAGATCGAACGCGATGGCCGTCACGATCGACAAATGCTCTTTCAAGCCGCGATTGTCCGGCGTCCAGTGTTGCCCCCCATCCCAACTTTTCCAGACGGCATCCCCGAATGTTCCCGCGTAGAGATTCGCGGGAGAACGGGGATCAACGGCCAGCGACATCACCCGGGCACTGCTCATGTCGTCGCCCGCGACGGTCCAGCTCTCCCCCCCATCGCGGCTTTTGAAGAGCTGACCCGACGTCCCCGCATAGACGACCTGCGAATTGGTCGGATGGATGGCGATGGCCGACACGGCCGGCGCCCCCTTGCCGCAGGCCGCCACCCCCGCCCCCAGCAGCAGACCGCACCCGATCAACCTGATCCCACGTCGGAATTCCATCACAGGTCTACGTCGTCACCCGTTGATAAATCCGCGGGAGGCGCACGGGCAGCCAGCGGACGTCGTCGATGATCGCGTAGCGGCCCGGGGCGAACAGCCCGGCCACATAACGATCGGCCTGCTGATCCACGGTAATGCAGAAGGTCTGAATCCGATGGCGCTGCGCCTCCTCCA
>CAZJRH010000076.1:0-4368 GCA_964548215.1 uncultured Nitrospirota bacterium | reverse complement strand
TGAAGGAAAAATCCGGGAATACGAACTGAAACACCCGGCGCCCGTCAAGTAACAGTTCCATTGGATTGCCTGTGAAAGCCCAATATCTCGGACATGTCGTATTTTATGTGAAGGACCTGAACCGCTCGTTGGTGTTTTATCGCGATCTGCTGGGGTTTCAGGAAGTGGGGCGGGCGTTTGGAGGGTCAGCGGCCGCACTGACGTCAGGCCGTACGCATCATGAATTACTGCTCATCGAGGTGGGCGATGCGCCGTCTCCGCCGCCGGGTAAACGGTTGGGGCTCTATCACATCGGCATCAAAGTCGGCGACTCGCTCGATGAGCTTCGGACCGCCAAGCGAGAGTTGGAATCGGCCGGCGTTGCCATCACCGGTATGAGCGATCACACGGTGAGCCAGAGTTTGTATCTGGCCGATCCCGACGGGAATGAAGTGGAGCTGTACGTCGACGCCGATCCGGCGATTTGGAAAAAGAATCCCGCGGCCGTGTTGGCGCCGATCAAACCATTGCGGTTGTAAAACCGTCCCGTGAATCGTAGGGGCGGGTTTCAAACCCGCCCCTACATGAACGTTGATGCGATATGACGGTAGGGGCACGGCGCGCCGTGCCCCTACATCAATCATTCGGGGGATCGAAATTGCCAGGCTGGCGATTCTCCCAGGGAATGGGCGAGCGGCGGGTTTCCTTCATTAGGCTGCGCAGATTCGTCTCGGCCGCCCGGAGCTGCTTCTCGTCGCCATGCTCGATCAACGCGGCCAGCATGGCGAACAATTCCCGTTCGCGGGGCGTTGCCCTGCGGAGTTGTTCGGTGATCGGATCGGCCGGGTCGATTGGATCGGGCATGGCCGCTAGCATAGCAATCGTCTTGTGTGGAGATCAAGATATCGGGTCAACGCTGGCGCTGGGATGTGAGTGGGTATGTAGAATTCCGGAATTCCGGGCAAAATTCCTGGGACACCATACGCAACTATTGACTCTCCTTGGGGACCGGTATAATCTCACCGCATGAGAATAGCATGAGTTGTGGGCACAGGGTTTCCTCGCCATCACGCAACGGGGCAATCGACAACAGCTAAACCAAAGATGATGAGTCTAAGCATGGTGTCCCCTGAATTCACGGGTTGCTGACAACGTGAGGCTCGTTTCTCGGGCGTCTTATACGGCACTCCGAGCGGCATTGGGGTGTTATGGGGATCAATCTAAACATGGTTGGGCGACATGACGAACGTGGCTAAGACCTGGACACATCGGGGCTACTTCAGGCGCTTCTCGCTTAGCGTGGAGCAATACGGGGAGATCCTGATCGCCCAGGTCTTTGACGGTACAAAGAGAGGCGACGCACAACCCTGTTACGACATAGAAACGTCGCTGGAGAAAGTACGACGCTCCCTCCTCAAGGTAGGATCATCTAAACAGAACGTGGAGGAGTGCCTTTCAGGAGTGAGGAACGGGAGCGTGCGGATAGAAGTGAAGTCCAAACTTGCGCGAACTCCAGGAGGCGTCGCCAGTGTCGTGCACTGCAGCGACAACAAGATCAATGGGAAGGGAACCCATCAGCCCGCAACGCACTTCGCGGTAATACTTTTCGCGGAGACCGGACAGGCGGAGCATGCTTGGCTGTTCTCAAACGCTATAGCCCGTACCCTTCGCAAGAAGGGTACAAAGAGTCAGTACATTCCAGTGTCCTCATTGAAGAGCACGCCCAAAGCGGTCCGCGGCCCGATCGTTGACATTGCGGACCTGATCGATCAGGCGGCCTCAATGCCGATACCTCCGGCGGACTAAACACATGTCGCCCAACCAACGCTTCCAGGGGACGGTCCTCGCGCTACGCGCTCGGCCCGCCCCTGAAGCGCGACGTTAGACCTCGAGATCGGAAGTGAGGACGACCTCACCGATCCAACATCAATGGGGACGACGCCGCACACTAAAAGGAGAGCGCATGGCTTGGATCATTCTTGTTATCGCGGGGCTGTTTGAGGTCGGTTGGGCCATCGGATTGAAGTACACGGAAGGCCTCACACGGTTGTGGCCCACAGTCTGGACCGTTCTGGCCATGATCATCAGTCTGTGGCTGTTGGGCATTGCCATGAAGTCTCTTCCAGTCGGCACCGCCTACAGCATATGGGTCGGCGTTGGGGCGGTCGGCACCGTGATTCTTGGGATCGTGCTGCTTGGCGAATCCGCGAACGCTGCACGGCTTATCAGTGTTGCGCTGATCATTGCCGGCATCATCGGTCTCAAGTTCGCAACACCGGCCTAATATCATTGGGGACGGATTTATTTTTTGTATGAAGGTTTGTGAATGAGACGAAGTAAATTCGGGATAGCCCTTGCCGAGATCAATCACCGTTATGGGCTGGTGTTGAAACGGTTAGCTCATTGGCATATGGCGCCTTGTGCCATCATGGATTATCCCCACATCGGCCGGAAAGAAAGCGACGTCGACGCCGACTTCTGGGCCGGCCGATACAAGTCCGGTGAAACGGCCTGGGACCATGGCGAGGCGTCGCCGGGGCTGGTCGATTTCTTGAAACACAATGTAGGGGCGCAGCATGCTGCGCCCCTACGGCCCGGTAAAATTCTTGTCCCCGGCTGCGGACGGGGACATGATGCTCGGGCGTTGGCGAACGCCGGATTTGATGTCGTCGGCCTCGACGTGGTGGCGCAGGCCGTCGAGGAGGCCCGCCGGTTTGCGGTGGCTGATGTAGGGGCGCAGCATGCTGCGCCCCTACGGTTCGAACAGGCCGATTTTTTTGCTCTGCCGGACGCGTTGCTCGGCCCCTACGACTGGCTCTTCGAGCACACCTTCTTCTGCGCGATCGATCCGGCGCTGCGCGACCGCTACGTGGAAACGGCGGCGGGCCTGCTCAAGCCGGGCGGCCATCTGCTCGGCGTCTTCTATCACATCCAGCCGGAAACCGGCCCGCCGTTCGGGACGACCCGCGAGGAATTGATGCGGCGTTTTACACCGACGTTCTCGCTGGTTTCCGAGTGTGTGCCGCGGTCGTACGAGAGCCGGAAGGACAAGGAACTGCTGATGCTCTGGCAGAGAAGTAATCCGCAGGTGATCCAATGGCTGGTTTGAAGACAACATTGTATTTGAATTCCAAGATTCTCCGCGTGTTGAAGGTAAAATCTGAGCTGACGAAGCAATCTATTTCTGACCTGGTCAATGAGGCGTTGATTCATTCGCTTCGTGAGGATCTGGTTGATCTAGAATCGTTTCAGAAGCGGGCCAAGGAACCATCACGATCGCTCAAAAGAATTTTCAAAGAGTTGAAGCGTGATGGGCTTTTATAGCATCAGAACGCCAGCCGCAAGATCTGCTGGATCAGCGCGTCGTAGCTGTAGCCCGCCTTCATCGCCGACTGGGCAAATTCATCATCAGAGGCCAGATTTGGATTGGGGTTGGCTTCGAGGATAAAAATCCGGTTGTCGGGCGTGAGCCGCAGGTCGATCCGGCCGTAGCCGCGCAGGTGTAGGGCGCGGTAGACCCGCTTGCAGATCCGGCCGATCCGGTCGGTCATCCCGTTGGGTAGATTCTCGGCGAACACATTCTCGATGCCCCATCGCTCTCGGTAGGTCTCGTCCCACTTGGCCTTGAACGTGGCGAAGCGCGGCCGGTCCTCCGGCATCTTGGTAAAGATCACCTCGCGGATCGGCAGCACCTGTAAACGCCGGTTGCCGAGGATGCTGACGTAGAGCTCCCGCCCCTCGATATATTCCTCGGCCAGCGCCTCCTGCTTCATCCGGTCGTGGATGTAGCGGACGCGCTCCTCAAACGCGCCGTCGTTTTCCACGAACGAGTCCTGCGAGATGCCATAGGAGGCTTCGTCCTTGAGCGGTTTGATGAAGAGGGGGAAGTCGAGCCGCTTGGGCCGTTTGATCGTCCCGCCGGGATGAAAGACGGCGAAGTCGGGCGATTTGATGTGGTGAAAGGCGAGAATTTCCTTGGCCATGCCCTTGTTCTTGCAGAGTGTGAGGCCGGTGGGGCCGTTGCCCGTGCAGCGGACGTCGACCATTTCCAGCAGCGCCGGCACGTTCCGATCGAGCGCCGAGCTCCGGTTGAATTCCTCGGTCAGGTTGAAGACCACGTCCGGCCGGTGGTCTTTGATCTCATTAATGATCGCGCCGGGGTCGTCATGCACGCCTAAAAGCCGCAAGTCGTGGCCCAGCGTTTTGATCGCATTGATGACGTCGGCCTCCGCCTTCCAGTCGGGTGTGGTCAGCTCCTGGGTATAGTCGGGTTGCTCGGGCGGTGGATTGGGCACGTCGAAAAGGACCAGGACTCTGAGCCGTTTTTTCATCGCGATGATTTCTTCAGCCGGCCGGTCAGCCGGTAATGGGCGGCCAGCGAGGCGAGAT
>CAZJRH010000075.1:0-2573 GCA_964548215.1 uncultured Nitrospirota bacterium | reverse complement strand
CCGACTTCATCGGCCCGGCGGCGCTGGCCAAGGCCTACCGGTTTCTGGCCGATCCGCGCGACCGCGCGCACAAACCGCGCCTGGAAAAACTCGTGCAGCCCGACGGCATCTGGGACTGCACCCGATGCAATTTCTGCGTCGAGGTCTGCCCCAAGGACGTCCAGCCGATGGAACAGATCGTGCGATTGCGACGGGCCGCCATCGCCGAGGGGCTGACCGACACGATCGGCGCCAGCCACATCACCAGTTTTGTGGACGTCGTCCGCGATGAAGGGCGGCTCAACGAGGGACGGCTGCCCTTGCAGATGCTCTGGCGCCACCCGATCGAGCTGATGACCACCCTGCCGTTGGCGGTGAAAATGTTCGTGCGGGGCAAAGTGCCCTTCCTCTGGCACCCGCCCATACAAACAATCAAGGAAGTGCGCCGACTCTTTTCCCACTGGCTCAAACGTTCGACCTGGGCGAGCTGATGCGGTACGCCTTCTACCCCGGCTGCGTGGCGCAGGGCGCCTGCCCCGAACTCTATCAATCGACGATGACGGTCGCGCGCCATTTCGGCATGGAGCTGGTCGAGCTGAAGGAGGCCACCTGCTGCGGGGCCGGCGTGATCAAGGAGGCCTCGCCCGAGCTGGCCCTGGCGATGAACGCCCGCACGTTCGGGATGGCGCAGCAACTGGGCCTGTCGCTGATGACGATCTGCGGCACCTGCCAGGGCGTCATGTGCTCGGCCAAAAAAGAGCTGGACGAGAAGCCCGCGGTCCGGGAGGCGATCAACGCGTCGATCGATGAGCCCGGGCACCGCTATCGGGGTGGACTCGAGATCAACCACCTGCTGTGGGTGATCCTCAAGGATCTCGGCCTGGATAAACTCAAAGCCGCCGTCGTCCGGCCGCTGACCGGCCTGCAGGTCGGCCCCTTCTACGGCTGCTACATTCTCCGGCCGTCGACCGACATCACCTTCGACGACCCCTTTCATCCCGCATCGCTCGAGAGCGTGATCGACGCGCTGGGCGCCACGCCGATCGATTACGAGGGGCGGATCAAGTGCTGCGGCTTTCCGATCCTGCTGGAAAAAGCGGAGATGGCCGCCCGCATGAGCGGCGAAAATCTCGTCGACGCCGAGCAGCACGGGGCCGATTGCCTGGTCACCCCCTGCCCGCTCTGCCACATGAGTCTGGACATCTATCAAAAACGCGCCGAGCAGGCGATGGGCCGGTCGATCGGGATGCCGATCCTTCATTTTCCCCAGCTCGTCGGCCTGGCCCTGGGTTATTCGCCCAAGGAGCTGGGCATGGCCCGCCATTTGATCCCCGTCAAAAGAGTTCTTCAGAAAATCGGCATCAGGGAATGATCGACGTCGCCTTGCAGGCCATTGACGTGGCCACCGGTTTGGGCGCCGCCTACGCCGACGCCCGGCTGCTCAACGCGCGCGAGCAGGGCATCGTCATCCGCAACGGCGAAGTCGCCACGCTGGCCGACACGGAGTCGATCGGACTGGGCATCCGGGTCATCGTCAACGACGCGCGGGGATGGGGCTTCTGGGGCTTCGCCGCCACCGACGAATTGACCAGACCGGCCGTCGAAGCGGCCGCGCGCGAGGCGGTCGCCATCGGCCGGGCCAGCGCGCTGGCCTCTGACGAGCGCATGCGCCTGCATCTGGCGCCACGGCCGCCGGTCACGGACGAATGGCGTTCGCCGGCCGCGCAGGATCCCTTCGCGGTAAGTCTCGACCGGAAAATCTCGTTGTTGATGGCGGTCGATGCGGCCGTGCGCCGAGTGCCCGGCGTCAGCCTGTCGCGGGGCTATCTGTCATTTACCCGTCTGCACAAGATCTTCGTCAGCAGCGACGGCGCCCGGATCACCCAATGGCTCACCTACAGCGGCGCGGGCTTCGACGCCACGTCGTTTCGCGACGGCGAAATCCAAAAACGCTCCTACCCCAATTCCTTCGGCGGCCAGTATCAATTAAAAGGGTACGAATTGGTCGATGAACTGGCGCTGGAAGCGCACGCGCAGCGTGTCGGCGAGGAAGCGGTGGCCCTGCACGGCGCCGCGCAATGCCCGCAGCGTGCCACGACGCTGATTCTGGACAGCTCCCAGCTCGGCCTGCAGATTCACGAATCGATCGGCCACGCGATCGAGCTCGACCGGATGCTAGGCTACGAGGCCAACTACGCCGGCACCAGTTTTCTGACGTTGCCGATGCTGAACAACTTCGAGTATGGGTCGCCCATCGTCAATGTCGTGGCCGACGCGACCATCGCGCACGGGCCCGGGCTGGGCACCTTCGCCTATGACGACGAGGGCGTGCCGGCTCAATCGGTGCCGATCATCACCCGCGGCCGCCTGACGGGCCTGCTCACCTCGCGCGAAACGGCCGCGGCCGTCGGCGCCTCAGGCAGCGGCGGCGCCATGCGGGCCGACGGCTGGAATCGGATTCCCCTGATCCGCATGACCAACGTCAGCCTGCTGCCGGATGCCAAGGGCCCCGCCTCGCTCGACGCGCTGATCGCCGACACCGACGACGGCGTCTACATGGAGACCAACCGGAGCTGGTCGATCGACGACAAGCG
>CAZJRH010000074.1:0-1509 GCA_964548215.1 uncultured Nitrospirota bacterium | reverse complement strand
GGAATACGGCGAAATGATCTATGCGCTGCTGACCGAGATGAATGGCGCATTGATGGCGCAGTCGCGTGCCATGAATAACAACCTGAGCAACAACCAGCGCACGATGCTGGAATTACAGGTGTCGATCAACAACATGATCATGGGTCTCAAAGAGACGCGCGTCAAACGCCATCAGGAAGAGATTGATACGCTTGAATTACAGATGCACGTATTGACCCAGCAGCTCGGCGAAAAACGCATCAGCAAAAATCAGCCTGTTTCCACGTCAGAAAAAATACTATCAGTTCTGGAACAGCGTGAACAGATGGAACTGAAGCGCAAGCAAATTGACTGGATCGATGTGCGTAATAAGGTTTTGATCGTGGCGATCACTGCGGCAGTGCTTTACCTTTTGCCAGTGATCGGTAAATTAATGCAGGCAATTTTCTCCACCCCGTAAGGAATAATTATGGACCCCAAACATCTGCTGATCGTCAAAGTCACCAAGGGCATTTATATACGCGATACCCCGCGACCGCAATCACAGGGCGGGCGTGAAATGCGCGCGGTGGCAGTGGGCACGGCGCTCTATGCCTATGACATCCACAACATTGACGGCGTGGAGTATGCCCGGCTCGTGCCCCAGAACCCGCTGAAACCGGAATGGGTGCGGGTGGCAGAAGCGAATCACAGCATTGAATACGTGGATGTGTTTCCGCTCGAACAACCGGCTGAAGATACCGCGCTGGTGGCTGCCATCCGCGAGCTTGCCAACGCGATTCGGAGCAAGGCTTGAAATACCTGGATGATGTTTTCTACTGGCTCGGCGCTCTGCTGATCATCGGTGGCGCATATCGTCTACACGTGGTGGCGGCATTATTTACGGCGGGCGTCTTCTGCCTGCTCTTTAGCTATCTAATCGGAAAGGCGAAGGCGAATCAATGATCGTTTCAGGCGCTGTGCAATCGGTGAAAACCGCTGAACCCGTCAAACTTGCCCCCGTGCCAGATCAGGGTGGCAGTTCTAATTCCGGCAGGTCAATGACCAAAGCCAAGCAGGATGTCAGCCCGGAGCTATCCAAAAAAGTGGCAGTCGTCTTCCGGTGCGCCAATGGCATCAGTGACGATATTGCCAGTATGCCGTTCAAACATTATGAGCGCATCAATGGCAACACCAACACACTGCAACCGGACGCCGCCCTGCGTAACATGGCGTACATGCTCGAAATTTCTCCCAATCGCTGGATGACACCATTTATATTCAAGAAGACCAAGATGATGTGGGAAATGTTCTGGGGCAATTCTTTGATATGGATGCCGCCTCCACCCGCTGCCCGTGAGCTGTTCATTCTACCGACGAATATGACCACCCCGAAAATTGACCCGAACGGTAATCTCTGGTATGAGGTGCGCTTCCCCAATGGCGAAAGAAAATATCTACCCGCCGTCGAAGTGACCCACACCATGATCAACTCCACCAATGGTATCTGGGGTCGCTCGATCCTGGAATACGCGCGCGAGACCACCGGCT
>CAZJRH010000073.1:0-3509 GCA_964548215.1 uncultured Nitrospirota bacterium | reverse complement strand
AATGGATCGAGGATGTGCTGGTGATCTATTCCAGGGAGGGCGAGCCGGCAGACGAGGTGATCGCACGGCTGGCGCGGGCCGAGGGCGCTTCGGTTGTGGTGGTGTCGTCCGATCGCGCCGTGCAGTCGGCCGTGCGCGCGACCGGCGGCGTGCCGCTGTCGTGCGGGGAATTCACGCGTAAATTGTCGGAACTGTCGATTGAAATTCCCGCCCCGTTGTCCGTGGCGCCGGAGGCTTGGAAAGAGGAGGAACCGGCGGGGCGGGGCGTGCGCACGCCCAAGAAAGGCAATCCGCGTCGAAAATCAAAGGAGGAGCGCCGGAAGGAGGCGAAACTCAAAAAGCTCTAACGCTTTGTGTTGACCGTTCCGCCCCCGTTTTTCACGGCGCCGTTCTCCGAACGCGCCACTTCCAGCGTGGTGTTGCCGACATGGATCCGGTCCTTGACCTTGAGCAGATCCCGCCGGACCAAAAACCCGTTCAGCACGGTGCCGTTCGCGCTGCGAAGGTCTTTAATGACCAGCGTGTCGCCGAACGACTCGATGACGCAATGTTCCCGCGATACTTCGACGTCCTTGAGCTGGATGTCCGTCTTGACGCCGCGGCCGATGACGAACTCCGGTTTTGAAATGACGAACCGTTTTCCAAGGTCGTCGCCTTCCACGATGACCAGTTCGAACGACCGGCCGGCCGGCAGCGACGGCGTTTTGCCCGTGGTGGCCTGGCGGATCGACGTGTCGGGATCCGGCTTGGTTTCGACGTCCGGCGGGAAGACCATCGTGCTGGTTCCAAGGTCCGATTTTGTCGGGACTCTGCCCGGCCCTGCGGCGGCCGCCGGGCTCGACTCGGCGCCGTTGCGCCGCTCATTTCGATGGTTCACGTGCTCGCAGTAGGGACAGGCACTGCTGTCCTCGTGGCTCGTCGATAATTCAAACACGGTTCGGCAATTTTCGCAGGTGATCCGCATCGGTTACTCCTTGGGTGCGTCGTTCTCCAGGGGCGCATCAGGTTCCGCCCGGGGGCTGGACTCCGGCGCTTGGGCCGCCGGAACCGGTGGGGCGGCGCGAAACGACTTGATCAGCACCGCCGCCTCTTCGGCCCAGGGGGCCGAGGGGGCCAGCGTCAGCGCCAGTTGCAGCTCGTCGATCGCGAGTGAATTGATGTTCTTTTCCGCGTAGAGCCGTCCCAGATCGTGGTGCAGCGTGGCGTTGTTGGGAAAGCGGTTCACGGCCTCGGTCAGCACGGTCATCGCCGCATCGATTTTTTTCTGCTCGCGCAGGACCATGCCCAGCAAATGATACCCGTGGGCCGCCTGGGGATTCATCGACAGTGCGGCGCGCAAATGGTTCTCGGCCGCCATCAGATCGTCGGCCTGGTAGGCGAGGCGCGCCTCTTCATAGAGGCGCTGCAGCTCCTGCCGCCGCTCGGGTCTCGGCATCGGCCGGCGGTTCGGCGGGATGATCTCCGGGGGTTCCGGTCTCCACGCCGGGTCCTCGGTGACGGGGGTTGCCGGAGCGGCCGGATCCGTGGCGTCGGTGAGCGCGAACGCGGGCGCTTGGCCCGGCGGCGTGTTCATGGCCAGGCGGTCGATCGCCGGGGGCGGCGTCGGTGATGGCGTCGATGGCGCAAAGACACGCGGCTGGCCTTTGATGGCCGTGAGGCGGGCCACCAGGCGGTCGGTTCGCTCGTTGAGCGATTCGTAGGTCTGTTGCAATTGCCGCCACGGGACCAGCTCCGGCCGCCAGACGGCTCCCAGCAGCGCCAGCCAGCAGACCGCTGCGACGGCGCCCAAAAATCTCTTCGTGACCGGCAGCCGCGCGGGCTTCGAAAGCGTCCTCGGCCTGAGCGGATCGTAGCCGGCCAGGGAGCGGGACGGCGTGGTCGCGTGGTCATGGGACGGCCGCACGATGGTCGGTTGATCGACGGGCGGCGCCGTGACGATGGTCGCGATGCGCTGCAGGCGGGCCGTGTCGTCGGACATGTCCGACTCAAACAGCGCCCGCATGTAATTGGCCAGCGACAGACTGCTGAAGGCGTACCCTTTGGCGGTGATCAATTGTTCGATGGCAATTTCCATCTCGGACGCGTAGGAAAAGCGGTCGACCGGATCCTTGGCCAGCGCCTTCATGATCAGCGCGTCCACTTCGGGCGGCAGTGCGGGATTGAGCAGCGAGGGCGGCGCGATCTCGGCTTGCCGCACCTGCTCCAGGAGCGCGAATTCGTTGTTGCCGGTGAAGAGCCGCTGGCCGGTGACCAGCTCGTGGAGCACGATCCCCAGCGAAAAAATGTCGGAGCGCTGATCCAGGGGTTTGCCGGCGGCCTGCTCGGGCGACATGTAGGCGAGTTTCCCCTTGAGGGTGCCCGTCCGGGTCTCGCTCGTTTGCGTGGCGGCCTTGGCGATGCCGAAATCGACCAGCTTGATCTCGCCCTCATAGGAGATCAGCACGTTCTGCGGGCTGACGTCGCGATGGACCAGATGCAGCTCGCGGCCGTGCAGATCCTTCTTCCGGTGCGCGTAGTCGAGCCCGTTGCAAATCCGGCTGGCGACGAGCAGGGCGTGGCCGACCGGCAGCGGTAGGGCGCGGGCCTGGCTGCGCTGCTGGATCGTCCGCAAGTCCTTGCCCATCACGTATTCCATCGCGATGTAATAAAACCCTTCCGTGGTGCCCAGGTCGAAGATTTGCACGATGTTCTGGTGCGAGAGCAGGGCGGCCAGCTTGGCTTCGTTGATGAACATGTTGACGAATTCGGCATCCTGGGTCAGCATGGGAAGAATCCGCTTGATGGCGACGACTTTTTCGAAGCCTTTCAGGCCGGTCTGCTTGGCCAGAAAGAGCTCCGCCATGCCGCCGGCCGCGATCCGGTCGAGCAGCAGGTATTTTCCAAACCGCATCGGCGAGCTGCCGTGTTGGGCGGATGTCATGGTTGGTATCCTCAGGCGCAAATCGCCACAGAAGCCTCATGTAAACTATAGCCGTCATTGGTAAAATCGTCAAAATGAGGGGGGAAAAAGTGGACAGGCTACTTTTTACGATGCAGCAGCACCCGCGGCAACAGAAAAAAAGTAGCCTGTTTCCTTTTTGCGGTCAGCGCGCCAGCCGGAACAATGATGCGGCGTTCTTTGCGGTTGCGGCCCGGATCTGTTCCAGCGTGGCGGGGGCGTGCAGCGCGGCCAGTGCGTCGGCCACCCGCGCGACGTAGGCCGGTTCGTTCCGTTTGCCGCGGTGGGGTTCCGGGGTCAGAAACGGGCAGTCGGTCTCGATCAGCAGGCGTTCCAGCGGGAGCGCCTTGGCCACATCGCGTAAAGGCCCGGCATTTTTGAACGTGACAATGCCGGAGAAGGAAATGTAGAAGCCGAGTCCGATCGCCCGTTGGGCCATGTCGAGATCGCCCGTAAAACAATGCAACACGCCTTTGGCGTCCGGCGCCGTTTCCTGCAAGAGCCGGAGCGTCTCCTCTTTTGCATCACGGCTGTGCACGACGACGGGCAGGCGGGCCTCCTGCGCGAGTTG
>CAZJRH010000072.1:0-5487 GCA_964548215.1 uncultured Nitrospirota bacterium | reverse complement strand
ATCGACGATTCCTCATTTTTCCGGCAATCGATCACCGAGATGCTCAGCAGCTCCGGGCAGTTCGAGGTGGTGGGACGGGCGGGTGACGGCGTCGAAGTGATGGCGCTCATGCGCACCCATATGCCGGACCTTGTCACGCTGGATCTGGAGATGCCGCGCATGAACGGTTTTTCGTTCCTGCGCTGGGTCATGGCCGCGCAACCGGTGCCGGTGCTGGTGATCAGCTCCCACGACAGCCATGCCAGCGTCTTTCATGCGTTGGAGCTCGGCGCGGCGGATTTTATGCCCAAGCCGACGCGCAACGCGTCGCTGGAAATTCTCTCCATCAAGCAGCAGCTCTATGAGAAGTTGCATCAGATCTCGGCCATCGGGTTAAAGGCGGTCGTTCAGCGGAGCCATCTCCTCGCGCAGCCGCCCGCCGCGCATTATGCGAAGGTTCGGCGGCCGGCCAAGTCGGCGGCCGCGTATATCTCGCCGGTGCGGTTGGTGGTGATCGGCGCCTCGACGGGCGGGCCGCCCGCCGTGCAGGCCGTCCTGCGGGAACTGCCGCCTACGTTTCCGGCGCCGATTCTCGTCGTGCAGCACATGCCACCGGTCTTTACGGCCCATTTTGCCGAGCGGCTGAACACCCAGTGTCCGCTGACGGTCAAAGAGGCGGAAGACGGAGAATTGATCGAGCCCGGAAAAATTCTGGTGGTGCCGGGCGATTTTCATCTGACCGTGCGCCGCTCGGGAGCCATCGCGCGCGTCAGCCTGACGCCCCGGCAGGCGGAGGATCGATATGCGCCGTCGGTCGACCTGACGATGCAATCTGCGGCCGAGTTGTTCACGACCGGCGTGCTCGGCATCGTGCTGACGGGGATGGGGGATGACGGCAAGCAGGGCATGCTGGCGATCAAGCGCAAGGGCGGCCGGACGATTGCCGAGTCGGAGGAGACGGCCGCCATCTTCGGCATGCCCAGGGAAGCCCTGCTGGCGGGCGCCGTGGATCAGTTGCTTCCATTGCCGGCCATCGGTCCCGCGCTGGTGAAACAGGCCATGGCCGAGTAGTCGTGTCCGCTCGTGCTCCGCACTCGCTCAAATCAAGGGTGAGATGACTCATCTCCCCTTGATAATCCCCATCGCCGTACGCGTTGTACTTTTGGCTCGCGTGTCAAACCGACGCTCGGTTTTTCCTTAATCCTTACCCCGCACTTTCTTCACTAATCCTTAATCCGCTATTGTCCATCCCCCGACGCTGTGTTAAAATCCGCTCGTCCATTCCAACGGACGAACGGGAGAATCGATCGTGCGCGTCGGTGTCGTGGTGTTTCCGGGGTCCAATTGCGATCAGGATTGTCTGTGGGCGCTGGGGGAGTGCGGCCTCGAGGCCGTGCCGCTCTGGCATCAGCAGTCGGTCCTGGACGGCTGTGATGCGGTCGTGCTGCCCGGAGGCTTTTCGTACGGCGATTATCTGCGCTGCGGCGCGATCGCCCGGTTTTCGCCCATCATGGCCGCCGTCAAACGGCACGCGGACGCGGGCGGCACGGTGGTCGGCATCTGCAACGGTTTTCAGATTTTGACGGAAGCGGGTCTGCTGCCCGGCACGCTCCTCCGAAATGACGGCCTCCGCTTCCTGTGCCGGCCCGTGGTGGTCCGCGTCGAGCAGACGCACAGCCCCCTGACGCGCCGCTGCCGGCCCGGCGACCTGCTGTCACTACCCATCGCGCACGCCGAGGGTCGCTATTGGGCTCCCCCGGCGCTCCTGGACGAACTGGACGCGCACGGCCAGGTGATCTTCCGCTATGCGACGGCCGACGGGCAGCTTTCACCGGAGGCGAATCCGAACGGCTCCTTGCGTCACATCGCCGGCGTCTGCAACCGCCAGGGCAACGTGGTCGGATTGATGCCGCACCCGGAACGGGCGATCGATCGCTGGCTGGGCGGCACGGACGGCCGTCGTCTGCTCGAAAGCCTGCGCGCCCCCTTGAATCGCCCATCGGAGAGCGTGACGGCCGCGCCCGTGTCCCCCCTGGGCCATGGTGCTTAACCGGCTCACGCAATGGCTGGGATGGCGGCAGCAAGCGCCGGCCGACCTGAAAGAGCGTTACCGTCTGACCGATGAGGAATACCGCCTGATCGTCACGGCCCTGGGCCGCCACCCCAACGATCTGGAACTCAATGTCTTCTCCGTGATGTGGAGCGAGCATTGCAGTTACAAGAGCTCCAAGGTCCACTTGAAAACGTTTCCCACGACCGGCCCACGGGTGCTGCAGGGCCCCGGCGAGAATGCCGGCGTGGTCGACCTGGGGAATGGCTGGGCGGTGGCGCTGAAGATCGAAAGCCACAATCATCCCTCCTATATTGAACCGTACCAGGGCGCCGCCACGGGTACCGGCGGCATTCTGCGCGACATTTTCACCATGGGCGCCCGTCCCATTGCGTTGCTGGACTCCCTGCGCGTCGGCCCGCTCGACGATCCCGCCAACCGCCGCCTCTTGGACGGCATCGTCCGGGGCATCGCCGGCTACGGCAACTGCGTGGGCGTGCCCACCGTCGGCGGGGAATTGGTGGTGCACGAGCTCTACAGCCGGAACCCACTGGTGAACGTGCTGTGCGCGGGCGTGCTCCGGAGCGACCGGGTCATGCGGGTGCTGGCCGCCGGGCCGGGCAATCACGTGCTCTACATCGGATCAAAAACCGGGCGCGACGGCATTCACGGCGCCACCATGGCGTCGGCGCAGTTCGAATCTGGCGACGAGGACAAGCGGCCCAACGTGCAGGTCGGCGACCCGTTCATGGAGAAAAAATTGCTCGAAGCCTGCCTGGAGCTGATCGACCGGCAATTGCTCGTCGGCCTGCAGGACATGGGCGCGGCGGGGCTGACCAGCTCCTCGGTGGAGATGGCCGGGCGGGCGGGGACCGGCATGCGGCTCGACCTGGATCGCGTCCCGCTGCGGGAAGCCGGCATGCAACCTTATGAAATCTGCATTTCGGAATCGCAGGAGCGGATGCTGGCCGTGGTGGAGCCCGCGCAACTGGCGGCCGTTGAAGCGGTCTGCCGGCGCTGGGACATCGAGACCGCGGTCATCGGCGAAGTGACCGGCACGGGACGATGGGAGCTCCACTCGAAGGGCCGGCGCGTGGCGGCCATTCCGGTTCACGCGCTCACGGAGGGCGCCCCGCAGTATGAACGGCCGATGCGGGCCCCCATCTATCTGCAGGCGCTGCAATCGCTGCCGCTGGAAATGATGCCGGTGCCGGGCGACCTGAACAAAGTCCTGCTGACGATGCTTGAAAGCCCGTCGCTGGCCAGCAAGGCCTGGATTTACCGTCAATACGATCACATGGTCGGCACCGGGACGGTGCTGGCGCCGGGCGGGGACGCCGCGGTCGTGCGCATCGCCCACGGCGACACGGCGATCGCGCTGTCGGTCGACGGCAATCCGCGCGCCTGCCTGCTCAATCCCTATCAGGGCGGGGCCATGGCCGTGGTCGAGGGGGCCAGAAACGTGATCTGCACGGGGGCGACGCCGCTGGCCGTGACCGATTGCCTGAATTTCGGCAGCCCCGAGCAGCCGGAAACCATGTGGCAGTTTGCCGCCTGTGTCGAGGGCATCGGAGACGCCTGCCGGAAGCTGGACCTGCCGGTGGTCAGCGGCAACGTCAGTCTCTACAACGAGACGAACGGGCAGCCGATCTATCCCTCACCGGTCGTCGGGACGGTGGGCGTTCTGGACACCCTGGAGGACCTCGTGACGCCGTGGTTCAAAACGCCGGGCGATCTGGTCCTGCTCCTCGGGCAGAATCGGGACGAACTCGGCGGCAGCGAATACCTCTGGCTCATCCATCATCAGGAGCGCGGCCTGCTGCCGGAACTCGATTTTGACCGGGAAATTGCCGTGCAGCAGGCCTGCCGCGCGTTGATGGCCGAGCGTCTGGTGTGTTCGGCCCACGACTGCGCCGAAGGGGGCTTGGGGATCGCGCTGGCCGAGGCCGCGCTGGGCCCGCGCCAGGACCAATCTGCGCCCTTGGGCGCCGCCATCACGCTGGAGATGCCACTGCACGCTCGCCTGGACGGACTCTTATTCAGCGAGACTCAATCAAGAATTATATTGACAATACAAGAAGATAGGATTGATAAAGTCAAGCAAATCTTGAATGCAACATCTGCACCCTGGTCGATCATCGGGCGGGTGGGCGGCGATCGGCTGACCGTCACAGTGCAATCGCCCGACGGCGCCACGGCAACGTCCACATCCGCCCGTCCGGTCATTGACATTACCCTTGCTGCCCTCCATAATCACTGGACCGAAGGATTGCCCCGCCAAATGGGCGAGCTGTAATGTCGACGCTGCCGGACAAATTCAGAGAAGAGTGCGGGGTCTTTGGCATCTACGGCCACCCCGAAGCCGCTAATCTCACCTATCTCGGACTCTATGCGCTTCAACACCGCGGCCAGGAAGGCAGCGGCATCGTCTGCTATGACGGCCAGCAATTCCGGGTGGAAAAAGGGATCGGGCTGGTCAATGACGTCTTCACCCAGGACCGCCTTCGACCGCTGACCGGCCAGATCGCCATCGGCCATAACCGCTACTCCACGGCCGGGAGCAGCACGATGAACAACGTCCAGCCGCTGATGGCCAATTATGCCCTCGGCACACTGGCGCTCGCGCACAACGGCAATCTGATCAACGCCAACCTGTTGCGGGCAGAGCTGGAAGCCTACGGCGCCATTTTTCAATCGACGACCGACACTGAAGTCATCATCCATCTCATCGCACACTCGCAAGGCAACACATTTTTGGACCGGGCCATCGACGGACTGGGCCAGGTGCGGGGCGCCTACTCGTTATTGATATTGAGCGAGCGCGGCCTGCTGGCGACCCGCGATCCCTACGGGTTGCGGCCCCTCTCGTTGGGGCGATTGAAAACGCCGGCGGGCGGCGATGCATGGGTGGTGGCGTCAGAAAGCTGCGCGTTCGACCTGATCGAAGCGGAATATGTGCGCGACGTCCAAGCAGGCGAAATGATCATGATCGACGAGAAGGGGCTCTCCTCCCATTACCCCTTTCCGGCGGTCCAGAAGGCCCCGTGCGTGTTTGAGTATGTCTATTTTGCCCGGCCAGACAGCCAGGTGTTCGGGCGGGAGGTCTATGCCCTGCGCCGACGCCTGGGCCAGCAACTGGCCAAGGAGGCGCCGGTCAAGGCGGACGTGGTCATCGCCGTGCCTGATTCCGGTGTGCCGGCCGCCCTCGGCTTCGCCGCCGAAGCCAACATCCCATATGAGACCGGACTGGTCCGCAATCATTACGTGGGCCGCACCTTCATCGAGCCGCAGCAGTCGATCCGCCACTTCGGCGTCAAGGTGAAGCTCAACCCCGTCCGCGACCTGCTCACGGGCAAGCGCGTCGTCCTCGTCGACGATTCGATCGTGCGCGGCACGACGAGCCGGAAGATCGTCTCGATGATCAAGGAGGCGGGTGCGAAGGAGGTCCACGTGCGGAT
>CAZJRH010000071.1:0-5292 GCA_964548215.1 uncultured Nitrospirota bacterium | reverse complement strand
AGGCGCCGGGCCTGTCGCCCACCGAGGTGGAAAGCCGCATCACCTTTCCCATCGAGACGGAGATGCAGGGCCTGCCCCGCCAAACGGTGCTGCGCTCCACCACCAAATACGCGTTGAGCATCATTATCATCGATTTTGAGGATGGCACGGATATTTACTGGGCGCGTCAGCAGGTGGCAGAACGGCTCAACCAGGTATGGGGTGAGTTGCCCGCCGGCGTGGAAGGTGGTCTCGGTCCCATCACCACGCCGCTGGGCGAGGGGTACATGTACCGGGTGGAGGGCGCCGGCTACAGCAACCAGGAACTGCGCCGCATCCAGGACTGGGTGATCCGCCCGCGCTTGCGTACCGTCGATGGGGTTGCCGATGTCAATTCCCTGGGCGGTGAAGTCAAGGTGTTTGAGGTCGTCGCCAATCCCGATGCGTTGCTGGCTCACGACCTGGGGCTCGATGATCTGGAAGCGGCGCTGGAGGCCAACAACCGCAATGCCGGCGGCGATCGCATTAACCGCAACAACGAGATGCTGCTGGTCCGCACGGTGGGACAACTTCAAGACCTGGAGGATATCAAAAGCATCACCGTTGCAACCCGCAACGGCACACCCGTGCATGTCGGCGATGTGGCGGAAGTGCGCATCAACTCCATGACCCGCTATGGCGCGGTCACCGCCGATGGCAGGGGCGAGGTGGTCACCGGTCTGGCGCTGCTGCGCAAGGGCGCCAACAGCCGCACCACGGTTGACGGGGTCAAGCGAGAGTTTGAGGCGATGAAAGCCGCCCTGCCCGAGGGGGTGCGGATCGTGCCCTTCTATGACCGGACCGAACTGGTGACCCAGGCGGTATGGACCGTGGAAAAGGCGCTGGGCGAAGCCGTCGTGCTGGTGGTGTTGGTGTTGATCGTCATGCTGGGCAACCTGCGCGCCGCTCTGACCGTGGCCTTGATCCTCCCGCTGACGGTGCTGTTCACCTTCATCATGATGCGGCTGTTCGGTGTGACCGCCAATCTGATGTCGCTCGGAGGGCTGGCCATCGCGATCGGCATACTGGTCGACGCAGCCGTGGTGGTGGTCGAGAACATCCATACGCAGCTCGGCCATGCCCCGCGGGGCGTCAGCCGCTTGCATCTGGTCTACCGCGCGGCGCTGGAGGTGGCCACGCCGGTGATCTCCGGTGTCCTCATCATTATTGTCGTGTTCCTGCCGTTGTTCAGCCTCACGGGTCTGGAGGGCAAGATGTTCACGCCGCTGGCGGTCACCATTTCCTTCGCCCTGATCGGCTCGCTGTTCCTGGCGTTGACGGTGATCCCGGTGCTGGCCAGCCTGTTGATGCGCGGCGGCGCCGAGGGTGACGGCCGGGTGTTGATCGCGCTGAAGCGCGCCTATCGGCCGGTGATGGGTTGGGCCTTGGGCAACCGCAAGCGTGCGGTGGGCGGCGCGTTGGTTGCGCTGACGGTGGCGGCTGCGCTGTTTCCCTTCATCGGGAGAGAGTTCATGCCGGTGATGGATGAAGGGACCACCGTGATCATTATCGAGAAGCTTCCCAGCATCTCGCTGGAGCACTCGCTGGCGCTGGACGAGCCGCATCAAAAGGCCATGATGGAACTGCCGGAGGTCATCGGCGTGGTGTCCCGCACGGGCGCCGACGAACTGCGCATGGACCCCATGGGCCTGTACCAGACCGACCACTTTCTCCTCACCAAACCACGCGAGCAATGGACGGTGAGCCTGGAAGAGTTTCAGGAGAAACTGCGCGAGAAGCTGGGTCGCTTCGTCGGCATCGACTACGCCTTCACCCAGCCCATCGACATGCGCGTCTCCGAGATGCTGACCGGGGTGCGGGCGGCGATGGCCATCAAGCTGTATGGCGACGATCTCCAGGTGCTGGAGGAAAAATCCCGGCAGATCGAAACACTGGTGAGCGCAGTGCCCGGTGCGGTGGATGTCTTTCGCAGCCAGTTGTCCGGTCAGATCTATCTGCACATAGAAATCCGGCCCCAGGCCATCGCCCGTTTCGGGATCAACATTGAAGACATCAACCGGCTCGTGGAAGTCGCCGTCGGCGGGCGCGTGGTCACCGAGGTGATTCAAGGCAACCAGCGGATCGGCGTGCTGCTGCGTTATCCGGAGCGGGCGCGCACCTCGCCCGCCGCTATCGGCGCCCTCTGGGTGGCAACCCCTGATGGAGAGAGGATACCACTGAGCAGTCTGGCCGACATCCGCGAAGTGGACGGGCCTGTGGCGATCGCCCGCGAGTCGGCCAAACGCCAGGTGGTGGTGCAGGCCAATGTTGAGGGCCGCGACGTGGTGGGTTTTGTCGATGACGTCCGCGCCACCATTGCCCGCGAGCTTCAACTGCCGCCGAACTACTATGTGACCTACGGCGGCCAGTTCGAGAACCAGCAGCGCGCCGCCAAGCGCCTGAGCCTGGTCGTGCCCATCTCCATCGCGCTGATCTTCGTGATGCTGTTCACCACGTTCCGTTCCCTGCGCCAGGCGGGGTTGATCATCCTCAACATCCCGTTTGCCATGATCGGCGGAGTGATCAGCTTGTACGTGTCCGGGCTTTACCTGTCGGTTCCGGCCTCGGTAGGTTTTATCACGTTGTTCGGTGTGGCCGTGTTGAACGGCGTGGTCATGGTGACGTATTTTAATCAATTGCGCGAGGCCGGCCGCAGCGTGTTGGAGGCCGTGCAACAGGGCGCCGAGCGACGCCTGCGGCCGGTGTTGATGACCGCACTCATCGCCAGCCTGGGATTAGTGCCGTTGTTGATTGCCACAGGCCCCGGCTCCGAGCTGCAACGGCCATTGGCGGTCGTGGTCATTGGCGGATTGTTTACCTCCACGCTGCTCACGTTGGTGTTGCTGCCCACACTGTACGCCTGGCTGGAAGGACGGGCGGAACGTCGATTGCAGTCTGCCACGGAGGAACAGACATGAAAAACCTGACACTGATTATTCACACCAACGCTCAACAGGCAGTGGCTGATCGGCTGCGCAGTCTGGAACAGGTGAAGGGTTTTACCTTTAGTCACGTCGAAGGACACGGCCCCCATGTCGAGCACGATCCCTTTCTGTCGGCGCGTGACAGAGTGGTCGGCTACACGCCTCGTGTTCGAGTGGACATCCTGCTGGACGATGCCGATGTGGAGACGGTGCTTGATGCGCTGCGCGCGACAGGGGCCGGCGGCGCCGGCCAGGGGATTTACTGGGTCGCGACGGTCGAAAAGAGCGGGCGCCTGTAGATGGCCGGCGGGCATCATCCCGGCCACGGCGCCGTCGACCCTCTAATCTTGACCACCAGACGGGGAATGTGGGCGGTCAAGTGGTCGTTCCTGGGATTGGGTCTGACCGCCCTGATTCAGGCCGTCGTGGTGTTTCTGTCGGGAAGCGCGGCGCTGCTGGCCGATACACTGCACAATGTCGCCGATGCGGCTACCGCGGTTCCGCTCTGGCTGGCATTTGCCCTGGCGCGATTCGCGCCCACGAAACGATTTACCTATGGCTACGGCCGCCTGGAGGACTTGGCGGGTGTGGTCATCGTGCTGACCATTGTATTCAGCGGCATCGCAATAGGGTATGTGTCGATTCACCGCTTCTTCGACCCCCAGGAGGTGGACTATCTGTGGGCGGTGGTGGCCGCTTCGATCGTGGGTTTCATCGGCAATGAAGCGGTGGCTGTGTTCCGGATGAAGGTCGGCCACGAGATCGGCAGCGCCGCGCTCGTCGCGGAAGGCCGTCATGCCCGTGTGGATGGGCTGACCAGTCTGGCCGTGCTCTTCGGCGCCGCGGGCGTGTGGCTGGGCTACCCCTGGGCCGATCCGCTCATCGGCGCGCTCATCACGGCGGTCATCCTCTACATCGGATGGGATTCCGGGAAGACGGTGTTCACCCGATTGCTTGACGGGGTGGATCCGGAAGTGATCGATGAGATCAGGCATGCCGTCCGTCATGCGGAGGCGGTCCATGAGGTGACGGACGTGCGGGTCCGATGGTTGGGCCATCGGCTGCATGCCGAAGTCAATATCGCCGTGAGCCCTCAATGCTCCGTTGAACAGGCGCACACAATCGCCATGGAGGCCCAGCACCGGCTCCTGCATCATTTACGGTATCTTTCCCATGTCACGATTCATATTGATCCGGCGACCGTCTCCGGCGAGGACCATCATCGCATCGGCGAACATGAACATGGCGAGTGGCCGGCGCATCGGCATTGACGGCCTGGGCCGCGGTGCTGAAGTTTGATTGGGCCCAGTTGACCTGAAATTGGCCAGAGCGTATACTGCCAACTCCTTGTTATTCCTCGACGTGGGCGATTAGCTCAGTGGTAGAGCGCTTGCTTCACACGCAAGAGGTCGCTGGTTCGATACCAGCATCGCCCACCATTTTTTCCCGCCATTCCTATCCCTTCAGCCGGCTGCTATAATGGCTGCGTCCCCATGTCCTCCCCACCGGTTTCCGCCGACGATCTGCGCACCGCGCTCCGCGCGCAACTGGGCGCGGACAAAGTGCTGGATGACGCGCCTTCCCGCACCGCCTATTCGATCGACGCCAGCATTTATAAATTGACGCCGCGGGCGATCGTGCTGGCGGAGTCCGCCGCCGACATGGCCCGCACGCTGGCCGTCGCGCGCGCCCACCGGGTGGGCGTGACCGCCCGCAGCGCCGGCACCAATCTGACCGGCAGCGCCATCGGCGAAGGTGTCATCCTGGATTGCTCGCGCATGCGCCGGCTGCTGGAGGTCAACGTCGAGCAGCGCTGGGCGCGCGTGGAGCCGGGGATCATTTACGCCGAGCTGAACCAGCAGTTGGCCTCGACCGGCCTGCTCTTTGCGCCCGATCCCTCCAGCGGCGACATGTGCAAGCTCGGCGGCATGCTGGCCAATAATTCCGCCGGCCCTCACACCTTGAAATATGGCGCCGTCAAGGACAACACGCTGTCAATGGAGGTGATGCTGGCCGACGGTAGCCGGCTGACGGCCCGGCGCTACCCGCTGGATGGCGCCGATCTCGATCGGCTCACCGCTGAGCAGCCGTGGATTGGCGAACTGATCCGGCTGCTCAAGGCCAATCGCGAGCTGATCCAGGCCAAGCGCCCGCGCGTCAGCAAAAATTCGAGCGGCTACAACCTGTTTGCGTTGATCGACGGCCTGGAGCAGGGGTGGCTTGATCTGCACCAGCTCTTCATCGGCAGCGAGGGGACGCTGGGGCTGACGCTGGAGGCGACGATCAAGCTCGTGCCGCGGCCCAAGCGGACGATCACGGCGTTGCTGTTTTTCGAACGGCTCGACGACGT
>CAZJRH010000070.1:0-2625 GCA_964548215.1 uncultured Nitrospirota bacterium | reverse complement strand
GAACCTGTTCCTGCAGTCCCAGCCGCCTAGCCCGTGCCCGGCCGACCGAGAGCATCGCATCGTTCAAATCGGAGGCGATGATAGCGCCCTGACCGTGCAATTGATCGACCGCCAGAAAGGCCAGATCGCCCGTTCCCGCGCACAGATCGAGTAACCGGTTGCCGGGACTCAGTTGAGCCGCCGCCACGGCCAAGCGTTTCCAGCGATGGTGCAGGCCGAAGGACAGGAGCGTGTTATTCAGGTCGTAGCGGGTGGCGATGGACGAGAACATCGCCTGGACCTGACGTTCTTTATCGGGGAGCGCCATGGGGCTTCATTCCACCACGACGTCGACGAGGATGTCAACGGGGGTGGCTTGAGAAAATGGGGACAGATTTATTTTTGCGCAGCTTCCCATCCCAGCATCGCTTTTTTTCTCGCGGGGCCGCCGCCATAGTTGCCGATGGCGCCAGATTTTCTGATCACGCGATGGCAGGGGATGAGAAACGAGACCGGGTTGTTGGCCACGGCGCTGGCGGCCGCTCGCGTCGCCTTGGGCGCGCCGATCCGGCGGGCCACCTCCTCATAGGAGGCGACCGAGCCTGGCGGGATGGTGAGCAGCGCCTCCCAGACTTTAACCTGAAAGTTGGTACCCTGAACAAAGAGGTCGATTGCCGATTGTGCAGACCCGCCGCGGCGTCGCGACACAGGGAAGATCCGATCCATGAATGGCCGGGTTGCGGCCGGCCGTTCGTGAAGGCGCGCGCCGCTCCAGCAGCGGCGCAGGTCGGCGACGGCCCGAGCGCGATCGCGCGGATCGATGAAAGAGAGCCAGCAAATGCCACGCTCCGTGACGGCCAACAGACAGTCGCCGAACAGGCTGGGGTGCACGCCGAAGTGAATCGTCAGGCCGGCGCCTCGGGCCTTTAACTGGCCGGGCGTCATGGCGTGGATATTTATCACTAAATCATGGAGACGGCCGGGGCTGGAGAGGCCCACCTCGTCGGTCACGTCCAGCAGGCTTCGCGATTCACGCAGGAGGCTTTCCGCGTGTTTGGCGGTCAGATACTGCAAAAATCGCTTGGGACTGACGCCGGCCCACCGCCGGAAGAGGCGTTGGAAATGAAAGGGGCTGAGCCCCACATCGGCCGCGATCCGCTCGATGGGCGGTTGGTCGCGGACGTTCGACTCGATGAAGAGAATCGCCTTCTCGATACGCGCATAATCCGTGGTCACCATGGGCGCATCATAGCGCGCTGATCTGATGGACGCAACCCGATTCTTGTGGTTCGTTTACGCCGGTCGACGATGTCAGGACGCGCGACCGACGAAGCCTTCTGACCGCTCGGCCATGGCGTTCAACTGCTGTTCGACCGCGAGCCGGTATTTCTCCAGCGCCTCTCTGCCGGTCTCGGCCGGCACGAAGAACGGCGCCTCGGACCAAATCGTCACCCGCGAGAAGGGATAGACCAGGAGGAGCTTGCACCAGCTCTTGCGGAAGATGAATTGCCGCGCGCCCCAGGAGCGGATCTTCACGATGGGGAAACCGGTGTTGCGCGCCAGCGCCACGATGCCGAACTTGGCGACCCGCGTCGGCGGCCGGGGGCCGTCACAGACCAGCACGCCGATCGCCTGTTCCTCCAGGACGTACTTGGTTAGGAGATCGAGGGCTTCTTTCCCCCCTTTGGAGCTTGAGCCCCGGATCGGCACCATCCCAAACTTTTCGACTAGATAGGCCGCCAGATCACCATCTTTGCTTTGGCTGACGAGGGTCGCGATCTTCCGCTCACCGGCAAACCGGGTCAAATAGACGAAGTTAAAGAGCATGTCCTGGTGCCACCAGGCCAGCAGAAATGGCCGGCCATCTTTCAGATAGTCGGGCAACGGCCCCTTCACCTCGACACGGCAGGTCAGGTGGTAGAGCTTGACGATGACCCAGGCCACGGCGTAGACGGGCCAGAAAAAGAAATTGTTGTGGAAGACCTTTGTCACGTCCGGTTCCCGAAGTGAGTCACGCGATGATTATACAGGACGGCGTCGTGGGGCCATCAGCCCACACCGGCCCCCGCCCAAGCCAATGGAAATGGAAAAGGGTTTATAAATCTTCCGGTTTTAAGCCCGATAATTTGGTAATGCGGGCAAGCATGCGAGGGCCGATTTCATCCTGGTCATGAAACGCGAAGACCAGATCGGGCCAACCGGGGCGGGATAATGTTCGGTGAGAGCGGACTGGCGCTTCACGCTCCATCCGATGCGTTGAAGCGCCGCCAGAACACGCTTGGCCTTGGCGGCCGGCCACTGACTCATGCCGCTTTAAAGGAGACACTCATCAAATCGGCGGCCGCTTCCCCGTGTTCAAGCCGGTCGGCCACGACACGAAGGGCCAGTGCCTGGGCTTTCGCCGAGGCTTCATCGCGGGTGCGCCCATAGACCATGGCCCCGCGGAGCTCTTTGATCTCCGCGATCCACCGGCCATCCGTTTCCTGTTCAAATTCAATCGTGAGAGTCATCGTCGCCTCGAATGGCCTTAGTGTACCACAGCGCTCAAAATGGGTGCCACAGCTTGGTCTCTCTCCGCTAGACGTGCGGGAAATCAGGGTTCCAGGCCACTTCCCACAAGAACCCGTCGGGATCGGCGAAGTAGCC